>JBAVUB010000229.1:0-3717 GCA_049696575.1 Acidobacteriaceae bacterium
GCTTCGAGCCCGACTTTCCGCCGGCAGTGGCGCAGCAGCTGCAGCAACTGCACAACCATCCGCTGCCCGCGAATCCCTCGGCTCGCGATTTGCGGGGCGTGCTCTGGTCGTCTATCGACAACGACACCTCGAAGGATCTCGACCAAATCGAATATGTCGAGGGCGTGCCGGGAGGCGGCCAGCGCGTGCTGATCGGTGTCGCCGACGTGGACGCATTCGTGCCGAAGGGATCGCCGATCGACCAGCATGCGCTGCGCGAGACGACTACCGTTTACACCGGCGTCGACATTTTCCCCATGTTGCCCGTCGAGCTTTCCACCGGGCTGACTTCGCTGCTGCCGGATCAGGAGCGGGCGGCGGTGGTGGTCGAGTTCACGGTGGATGCGCAGGCGCAGATTTCGAACACCAACATTTCTCTGGCGCGCGTGACCAACAAGGCGCAGCTGGCGTATCCGTCGGTGGGCGCGTGGCTGGCCGGCCCAGGGGTTGCGCCGCCCAAAGTTGCAGCCTCGCAGGATCTTCAGAAGCAGCTTCATCTTCAGGACGCCATCGCGCAGCGCCTGCGCCGAGAGCGCTGGAGCCACGGGGCGTTGAATCTGGAAACGATCGAGACAGAGCCGATCCGGCTCAAAGACGGCAGCATTGAAATCGATGCGGAGGTGAAGAACCGCGCCACGCAGCTGATCGAAGATTTCATGATCGCCGCGAATGGCGTGGTCGCGCGTGCGTTCGAGGCGAAGGGTTTGTCCTCCATTCGCCGCGTGGTGAAAACGCCCAAGCGCTGGGACCGGATCGTGGAGATCGCCGCACAGATGGGGACCAAACTTCCCGCGAACCCCGATCCTAAACCGCTGCATGATTTCCTGTGTGAGCAGCAGCAGAAGGATCCCGATCATTTTCCCGATCTGTCGCTGACCGTCATCAAGCTGCTCGGGCCCGGCGAGTATGTGCTGGAAAAGCCAGGCGGGGAACCACAGGGACACTTCAGCCTCGCTGTGCAGGATTACACGCACTCGACGGCGCCCAACCGGCGCTACGCAGACCTGGTCTTGCAGCGGCTGCTGAAAGCGATGATCGCCGGCAAGCCGTCTCCTTATTCTGACGATGAGCTGGCGTCGGTCGCAGCGCGGTGCACGCTCATGGAGGACGCCGAGCGCAAAGTATCGCGCGAAATGCAGAAACGGATCGCCGCAGTGGCCCTGAGCGGGCGCATCGGCCAGGTCTTCGACGCGATCGTGACGGGCGTGACCGATCGTGGCTCCTTTGTGCGCACCATCAAGCCTCCGGTGGATGGAATGCTGGTCCGCGGTCAGCAGGGTGTCGATGTGGGAGACCGGCTCCGTGTGACACTTGTGCGAACTGACCCAGTGCAGGGGTATATCGATTTCGCCCGCGCGTGACTAATGCTGGTCCGATTACAGGAAAAGGAAGAAGGTGAAGTGATGGCCCTGACCCGCGACTTTCGCGAAACCGTCGTCGCTCGAATTCAGAAAGATCGAGCGTTTCGTCACGGGCTCCTTAAGGAGGGAATTGAGTGCCTGCTCTCGGGGGATGTGGACTCCGGGAAATCGCTCCTGCGCGACTACATTAAGGCCACAAGCGGGTTTCCGACGCTGGCGGAGGACACGGGGATTCCGGTGAAGAGCCTGATCCGGATGTTCGGGGCGGCCGGGAACCCTCATGCGAAGAATCTCTTTCTGGTGGTGGCATGCCTGCAACGGTCCGAGGGGATCCGGCTTCATGTGCGGCCGAGTAAAGCAGCCTGAATCGACGTGGGCGACCGCCTTCGTGTGACACTTGTGCGAACTGACCCAGTGCAGGGGTATATCGATTTCGCGCGCCTGTAAGCTGATCATGGGAATCGAATCCCTTCCCGCTTATGCGCTCCAGCCTTGCCACATTTCTCGACGACTACCGCCGTCACGGTGATGCTGCAGCCATCGTTGTGCATCGCGGCAATCGCCGCCTGATTTCGACGTGGAATGAAATTGCGGACCTCGCCGATGGCTTCGCCGCTGAGCTGAACCACCGTGAAATCCTCATGGGCGAGCGCGTCGTGATCTGCGGGCCGAACGGCCCCGAGTGGATGGGCGCGTTTTTCGGCTGCGTGCAGCGCGGCGTAATCGCCGTTCCTCTCGATCCCGCCGGAGCCACCGACTTCGCCAACCGCGTCATCGTCGATACCCAACCCAGACTCATCGTCGGTGAAGCCGCGCTGCTGCAGGAGCTGACGGGCGACAGCCCAACCATGGCATTCGAAGATTTCGCCTCTGATCTGGCGCAGCCCCCGCGTGCGAATCCGCGCAATCCCAGCCTCACCCTCGATACACCCTTTCAGATTCTGTTCACTTCGGGCACCACCGCCGAACCCAAGGGCATCGTCCACACCCACCGCAACGTGCTCGCGAGCCTCGACCCCATCGAAACCGAGATGCAGAAGTATCTCAAGTACGAACGCATCTTTCACCCGCTGCACTTTCTGCACACCCTGCCGCTCAGCCACGTTTTCGGCCAGTTCATGGCGTTGTGGATTCCGCCGCTCCTCGGCGCCGAAGTGCACTTTGAATCGCGCCTGCAGGCGCAGCGCCTCATCGAGACCATCCATCGCGAAAGAATTGCCGTCGTCTCCTGCGTGCCGCGTGTGCTGGATTTACTGCGCTCGCACCTGCTGGCCGTCGATCCGAAGCTTGCGGAAGAGGTAGAAACGACGGCCGGCAAGAGTCTCTGGCGGCGCTGGTGGCGATTCCGCAGAATGCATCGCCTCTTCGGATTGAGATTCTGGGCGTTCGTCTGCGGCGGAGCCTCGCTATCGCCCGAGCTGGAAGGTTTCTGGACCACCATGGCATTTCTGCTCGTTCAGGGCTATGGCATGACGGAAACCTCCGCGATCATTACCCTGAATCATCCATTCAACCCCCACCAGGGAACCATCGGCCAGGTTATGCCCGGGCGCGAGGTGCGCATCACGGACGAGGGCGAGATCCTGGTCCGCGGCGATGTGGTGTCTCAGGCCTCATGGCAGCACGGCGCGCTCCAGCAGAACGATTCGGAATGGCTCGCGACCGGCGATCTGGCGCAGCGTGACGACGAGGGTCAGCTTCACTTCGTCGGGCGCAAGAGCCAGGTCATCGTCACGCCTTCCGGGCTCAATGTTCATCCTGAAGATGTGGAGGCGGCGCTGAACGCGCAACCCGGCGTCCAGGCCTCCGCGGTCGTTCCCCTGCTCACCACAGCGGGGACCGAGCCGGTGGCCGTGCTGCTGTTTCGCGGATCGCGAGAGCAGGCGCAACAGGCGGTCGTTGCTGCCAACGGCCAGCTCGCCGAGTATCAGCAGATTCATCAGTGGCGGCTGTGGCCGAATCTCGATCTACCGCGCACATCCACGGGCAAAGTGCGCCGCCCCAAGGTCACGGAGTGGGTGAACGCGCAGCGCCCTGAAACCGCCGGGGGCACCGAGGCCGATCCCCTGCTGGCGATGATCCTCTCCATCAGCCACGCCAGCGCCGGAACCACCGGCAACGATGCGCGCCTCTCGGAAGACCTGGGCCTCGACAGCCTGGGGCGCGTGCAATTGCAGTCGGAGCTGGAGCAAAAGCTGGGGCTGACGCTCGACGACGTTGCGCTGGAGCGTGTGGTCACGCTGGGCGATCTGCGCCGCGAGCTGGGCTTGGACCCCACGGAGACGGCTCCTGCCGCATCCGGGGCGGAGTCATCCGC
>JBAVUB010000230.1:0-5463 GCA_049696575.1 Acidobacteriaceae bacterium
GGCAAAACCACCGCGGTTCGCTTGTTGCTGGGGCTGATTGCGCCCAATGCGGGCAGCGCGCGGGTGCTGGGGCGCGATCCCCGCGAATCTGAGACGAGGACGCGCATTGGCGCGATGCTGCAGGTGGCCCGCGTGCCGGAGATGCTGCGCGTGCGCGAGCATATCGATCTGTTCCGCAGCTACTATCCTCATCCGCTGGCGGCGGCGGAAGTGTTGCGCATCGCGAAGCTCGACGGCATCGCCGACCAGATGTTCGGCAAGCTTTCCGGCGGGCAGAAGCAGCGGGTGCTGTTTGGGCTGGCGCTGTGCGGGAATCCGGACCTGATCTTTCTCGATGAGCCGACGGTGGGCATGGATATCGAGTCGCGGCGCGGCCTGTGGGATCAGGTGCGGGCGCTTTCCGCGGCGGGTAAAACGATTCTGCTGACCACGCACTACCTCGAAGAGGCGGACATGCTGGCCAACCGCATTGTGGTCATCAACAAAGGCAAGTTCTTGTGCGAGGGAACGTCGGCAGAGATCAAGCATCGCGTTTCCGGGCGGAAGATTCGCTGCGTCACGCAGCTCGATCCGGAATTTCTGCGGAGGCTGCCGACCGTCTCCGAAGTGCAGCAGGATCGCGAGGCGGTCGTCATCACGGCCGAGGATCCGGAGAGGGTGGTTCGCGAGATGCTGTTGCGGGACGAGAATCTGCATGGACTGGAAGTCTCGTCGGGAGGGCTGGAAGAGGCGTTTTTGGCGCTGACACAGGAGAGCAGGCAGTAGGTAACAGGCAGTAGGCAATAGAACAGGGAACAGGAGAAGGAGCAGACACCATGGCCACCAACGCAATTGCGGTACCAGCGGCGAGCGGACTCAGCTTCGGCTACTACGCGAACATCTTCCGCAAAGAGGTGCAGTACGAGTTTGTGAAGATGCTGCGCACCAAGGCGTTTTCGCTGTCGGTGATCGGCTTCCCGGTGATGTTCTACTTGCTGTTTGGCACCTCGAACCGGCACAACATGTTCGCGCGCTACCTGATGCCCAGCTACAGCTGCATGGGCGTAGTGTCGGCGTGCCTGTTCGGCATCGGCATGGGGATCGCGATGGAGCGCGCCTACGGCTGGCTGGAGCTGAAGCAGGCGAGCCCGATGCCGCGACTGGCCTACCTCGGCGCGAAGGTCATCACCTGCGCCGCGTTTGCGCTGGTGATCGTCGCCGCCCTGCTCGTGCTCGGCATTACGCTGGGCGGGGTGACACTGACTGCGTTTGAAGCGTTGAAACTCGCCGGCGTGATTCTGGCCGGGTCCATACCGTTTACGGCGATGGGGCTGCTGGTGGCGTTGCTGGTTCCCCCGAACGCAGGTCCCGGCGTCATCAACCTGATCTATCTGCCTATGTCGTTCGCGTCGGGGTTCTGGATGCCGGTGACCTATCTACCGCACTGGCTGAAGGTGATCACACCGGCGCTGCCGACGTATCACCTGGCGCAGATCGCGCTGAACATCTTCGGTTACTCCCAGGGCGGCAGCATGTTAGCGCACTGGGAGGCGCTGGCAGGATTTACCCTGTTGATGGTGGGTGCGGCGTGGATTATCTTCACCCGCAGTGAGGCGAAGGCTTGAAGCCGGACGATCCCAACGCGCGGACCATGTTTGAGGTTTGCGATAACCCCAGCGCATTGACGCGATCCCTCGTCGAGCAATTGCGAACGGCCGAGGTCGGTGTGCGTGGAGGAATGGGACGCCTGATCTGGCACGAGCGCAAGGGCCGGTTCTACGATTTCATCTGGCTGGTGTACACGGTTTTCTTCTTTATCCAGCCCATCCAGGAACACAGCCGGAATAAGTGGATCCTGTTTAGCGCCGCCTACCTCTGCTTCCTTGGCCTCTATACCGGGCTGGTGTACGCAAAGTCGAAGCGAACGCAATATCTTGTGCTGGCCCTGATGGCAGCGCTGGGCGTTGCTTATTTTCCCTGGAACGCGGGCGCCAGCGGCATGTTCATCTATGTCGCGGCGTTCATCCCTTTCATCTCCGAGTCCATCACCGTCTGCATAGCCACCTTCGTCGGCGCTTGCGCCACCCTGATGGTGGAGGGATGGCTTCTGCATATGAGCCCGTGGAACTGGGCTTTTACCGCCTTCTTCTCCGTGGCGGTCGGATTGGGCAATCTGGTCGCGGCGCAGCGCATGCGGGCCAACAAGCGGCTCAATCTGGCGCAGGAGCAGATCGCCCACCTGGCCAAACTGGCCGAGCGGGAGCGCATTGCCCGCGACCTGCACGATGTGTTGGGGCACACGCTGTCGGTGGTAGTGCTGAAGTCAGAACTGGCCGGCAAGGTGATGGAGCGCGATCCGGAGCGGGCGCGAAAGGAAATCGGCGAGGTGGAACACATTGCCCGGCAGGCGCTGACCGAGGTGCGCGAGGCGATTCGCGGCTATCGCTCCGAGGGGCTGGCGGCGGAGATCAATCGCGCGCAGAAAACGCTGGATGCCGCCGGGGTAACCCTGGAGTGGGAGGCGAAGCCGCTGCAGCTGGCGCCCGCGGAGGAAACGGTGCTTTCACTGATTGTGCGTGAGGCGGTTACAAATATCGTGCGCCATGCGCAGGCCAGCCACTGCCGCCTGGAATTCGCGGAGAACAGCGGCGGAACCGCGCTGCTGGTGGAAGATGACGGGCGCGGGGGTATCCAGCAGGAAGGGAACGGGCTGCGCGGGATGCGGGAGCGCGTGGAGTCGCTGGGCGGCCGTTTCCGGATCGATTCGGCGCAGGGAACGCGGCTGTTCATCGAGTTTCCCCCACAGTCCGGCAACGGGTCATGAAAAAGATTCAGGTCGTGGTGGCCGAGGACCAGGCGATGGTTCTGGGCGCGCTGGCGGCCTTGCTGGAGACGGAGCCGGACATCGCAGTGTGCGCGCGGGCGGCCAACGGCCGTGAAGCACTGACAGCAGTGGGTAAACATAAGCCCGACGTCCTGGTGACGGACATCGAGATGCCGGAAATGACGGGGCTGACGCTGGCCGGCGAGGTGAAGGATCGCTTTCCACAGACGCGGGTGATGATCCTGACCACTTTCGCGCGGGCCGGCTATCTGCGGCGCGCGCTCGACGCTGGGGCCAAGGGTTATATGCTCAAGGACCGGCCGTCGGCGGAGCTGGCCGATGCGGTTCGGCGCGTGCATCAGGGGTTGCGGGTGGTCGATCCCGACCTGGCGCTGGAGGCGTGGGACAGCGGACCCGATCCGCTGACGGAGCGGGAGCGGCAGATCCTGTGGCGTGCCGGAGAAGGGAAGTCCAGCGGCGAAATTGCCGAGGAGCTGCACCTCTCAGAAGGTACCGTCAGGAACTACCTCTCCGAGGCGATCAGCAAACTGGGAGCGTCGAACCGGGTGGAAGCCGCGCGGCTGGCGCGGGCCAAGGGCTGGCTGTAAGGGGGATGGCTCTAAACGGTTACTCCTAAAGTCACCCTTTCTGTCGACCGGAAGGGGAATTGCATCATCCCTCTTTCGGTGAATGTCAGCGCGATTCCTTACCGTGGTACTTTCATGCATCGTTCGCAGGTACTCGCGGACGCAGACTCGGAATGTTCGGCAACGCTCGCCTCTTCCGGCGCCTGGTGTCCCCTGCCCAGGGATGAAGCGTGGTTACGGCCGACACAGATCGAGCGACCCCCACAGCAACGGAGACCGTTCTGGTGGTGGAGGACGACCGCGCGGTGCGGCTCCTGTTTACGAAGGTCCTCGAGAGCGCGGGCTATGCGGTGATCGCGTGCGAGAACGGAACCGCGGGCCTCGAAGCGGCGCGCAATCAGATTGAGAAAATCGACGCGATCGTTACCGATGCAAGGATGCCCGGGATGCAGGGGCCAAGGCTGATCGCGCGCATACGCGCGATGCGGCCAGAGATTCCAGCGATTCTGGTCAGCGGCAATCCGGTGGATACGGCGATCGACCCGACGACGGTGTTTCTGAGCAAACCGATTTCGCCGGGAATATTGACTCGCGAGCTGCGGCGTCTGCTGCGCGCCAGGATGTAGAATCTTCAGTCTGCCCCTCAACTCTTTGCAAACCGCGGGAGAAGCATGATCATTGGTGTGCCGAAGGAAGTGAAGGACCACGAAAGCCGCGTGGGGATTACCCCTGCCGGCGTGAAATCCCTGAGCGAAGCCGGGCATAAGGTGCTGGTGGAGACCGGCGCTGGAGAGCTTTCGGCCCTGACCGACGACGAGTATCAGGACGCGGGCGCGGAGATTGTGGGCTCGGCCCACAACGTGTGGGGCAACGCCGACCTGGTCGTCAAGGTCAAGGAGCCGGTGGAGAAGGAATATGTGTTTTTTCGCGAGGGGCTGGTGCTGTTCACCTATTTGCATCTCGCGCCGCTCCCGGTACTGACGGAAAAACTGCTGCAGAAGAAGGTTGTGGGGATCGCCTATGAGACGATCCGCGACCGCGCGGGGACCCTGCCGTTGCTCACGCCCATGTCAGAGGTCGCGGGGCGGATGGCGGTGCAGGTGGGCGCTGCGTATCTGGAAAAAGAGAAAGGCGGCCGCGGAGTCTTGCTGGGCGGGGTGCCGGGCGTGCCTCCAGCCAGTGTCTGCGTGATTGGCGGCGGCATCGTGGGCACGAATGCGGCGAAGATCGCGCTGGGGATGGGCGCGCGCGTGACGCTCGTGGATGTGAACCTGAACCGGCTGCGGGAGCTCGACGACATTTTCAACGGGCGCATCTTTACCCTGGCCTCGAATTCCTGGAACATCTCGCGCGCCGTGCAGGAAGCGGATCTGGTGATCGGCGGAGTGCTGATTCCCGGCGCGTCTGCGCCGAAAATCGTCACCCGCGCGATGGTGGCGAAAATGAAGAAGGGCGCGGTGATTGTGGACGTGGCTATCGACCAGGGCGGCTGCGTGGAGACCGCGCACCCCACCACCCACAGCGATCCGGCGTATGAAGTGAATGGCGTGGTGCACTACTGCGTCACGAATATGCCGGCGGCGGTGCCGAATACTTCGACCCTGGCGCTGACCAACGCGACCTTCCCTTACGTTTTGCGGCTGGCGCGGAACGGCGCGAAGCAGGCGATCCTCGAGGACGACGGCATTCGCGATGGCGTGAACACGTACGAGGGCACGCTGACCTGCGAGCCGGTCGCGGTCTCGCAGAAGAAGCCCTGGACGCCGGTGCGCGAGCTGCTCGCGTAAAGCGCGAAAGGCGCATTACGGTCGCGCCCTCGACCCAATCCTTATTCAGTGACGTGAACCGGGCGCTCCAGGCGGAAGGTGAGCAGCGTTTCCGAGGGCAGAAAGATTTCCCGGTTGCCGGTCATGGCGCTGCCCGCCGCTCCCGCGCCCCCTCCGGCCAGTGCCCCAATCGCAGCACCCTTGCCGCCGCCTGCCAGCGCCCCCACAATCGCGCCAAATGCCGCTCCGCCGCCGGCGAATCCAGCCGTTCGCTTCCCCTTGCCTTTCTCAGCGCGCTCCATGGTGC
>JBAVUB010000231.1:0-3504 GCA_049696575.1 Acidobacteriaceae bacterium
AGGTAGGCGACCTCGTCGATGGCTGCGGGCGTGCGGAGAAAAGCGGGCACGTCGGCGGGCAGCGATTCGGCCGCGAGGCGGCTGATCATGGTGTGGCCCTTGCTGCCCCAGCCGAAGGAAGAGGGAACGGCGAGCAGGCAAAGGAGCAGAACGAGATGTGAGCGGAGAGGCGATTTCATGTTGGACCTGAGTATAAGGGGCAGCGAGAAGCGAGTGAGAATCGAGGGAAAAGCGAGTCAAGAACGAGCGAAAGACGGCTAACAAAGAGCTTTTAGCGAAGAGCGATTAGCGAAAAGCGTCGTGCTTCGCGCGATTCCCACATCCCCAACTGCAGGGTTGTGGGGCACCCGGAGTCTTCCCGGATTCAGGCACCGGGCTGGTTCACTTGTGCAGGAGGGCTTCGATGGCGTCGGCGGTTTTGGGCAGGGCGCAGGTGAGGCATTCGAGGGTGCCGTCGTCTTTGACGTAGTAGTCGTCCTCGACGCGGACGCCGAGTTTTTCATCGGGGAGATAAATGCCGGGCTCGATGGTGAAGACCATGCCTTTCTCGATGGGCTTGGTGTAATCCCAGGGATCGTGAACGTCGATGCCGACCAGGTGGCCGATGCCGTGGATGAAATATTTGCCGAGGCCCGCGCCCTGCGAGTCTTTGCCGTGGGTGTTCATGTAGTTGAAGGCGACGGTGTCGAGGGAATCGGGAAAGCGATGGTCGGGGTCGTTGATGTGGGAGCGGCCGGCAACGAAGGCATTCATGGCAGCGGTTTGCGCACCCAGTACCACCTCGTAGACTTCGCGCTGGCGGGCGGTGAAGTGGCCGTTGACGGGCATGGTGCGGGTGATGTCCGAGGCGTACATGGAGTATTCGCCAGCGGCATCGACCAGAAGAACGTCGCCGGCCTGCATGGTGCGGCTGTTTTCGGAGTAGTGAAGGATGGTGGAGTTGGGGCCGGAGCCGACGATGGGCGCGTAACTGGGGCGTTCGCAGCCGTTGGCCATGAGGTTCGCGAGGAGGATGCCGGCGGCGGCGCGCTCGGTCATGCCGGGATGGATGGCGGCGATCATCGCCTGCTGGGCTTTGATGGAGGCGTCCGCGGCTTTGTGCATCAGGGTGAGCTCGCCGGGATCTTTCGTGGCGCGGAGAACGCCGGTGAGTTCGTGAACATCCAGGAGGTTGGGCGTGGCGGCCAGACCGAGCGTGGTCGCGGTCCATTCGGCCAGGGCGCGGGCGCGGGCATTGCCGGGTTGGCTCCAGAGGCTGTGCTCGAGGTAGCGATCACTCTTGAGCAGGGTGCCGAGGACGGTGGGGAGCTCGGTCATGGGCAGGACTTCGGCAACGCCGGTGGTCTGGACGGCGTCGGGCGAGGAAGCGTCGAGTTTGGGGCCGGTGTAGCGCTCGGTGCGCGCGTTGCGGGCGGGGAGGAAGAGAATTTCGCGGTAGCTGCGGACGGTGTGCAGGTCTTCGCCGATAGCGGGAGCTTCGATGAGCAGCGCGGCGCCGGGCTCGTTCCATCCGGTGAGGTAGTAGAAGTCGGAGTCCTGGCGGTAGGGGGTGAAGTCGGTAAGCGGCTCGTCGGCGGCGAAGAGGACGGCAATGCCCTGGTTGAGGGCTCCGCTGAGGCGGACGCGGCGGTTGTGGTAGTCGGCTGGGGACTGACGGTCGAGCGCGAGCAGGGTGGTGGGGAGGAGGAGCAGCAGGATCAGGCGCGAGAATCTCATTGGGAGAAAGTGTAACGGAGACAGGTGGATCATTCGTTAAGCGGCGGGAGTCCGTGTGGAAGAGGCGGCAATTTCCTGGCGAATGTCATTGCATGCTAAAATGGCAGACGAGGAATAGATGGCAATCGAGGAAGTTCGGCTTCGGCTCGCGGAAAATGGCAGAGTGGTGATCCCTGTGGAAGTGCGCAGGGATCTGGGTGTCGAATCCGGCGGGGAAATCATTCTGGAGCGCCAGAAAAACGGGTACCGCCTGACCACGCGGCGCCAGCGCATTCAGGAAGCGCAGAGGTACCTTCGCCGCTACATCAAGCCGGGAGTCTCGTTGGTCGATGAACTGATCGCCGAGCGACGCGAAGCGGCAAAACATGAGTAGGTGTGTTCTGGATGCGTCGGCGATCCTGGCCGTGCTGCGGAATGAACCTGGAAGCGAGGTTTTGACGGATGAGGTGCTGGCCGAATCGATGGCCAGCACCGTCAATCTCGCGGAGGTGCAAACTGCGATGGTGCGGCGAGGAGTTGCTCCTGACGAGGCGTGGAAACGGGCGGGCATCCCGGTGGGCCGGGTGATTGCCTTTACCGAGGATCAGGCGCGCGTGGCCGGCAGCCTGGTCGCGGAAACACAGAGTCTGGGGCTTTCGCTGGGGGATCGGGCTTGTCTCGCACTGGCGCTTGCATTGAAGGCGCCGGTGTACACGGCGGACAAGAGCTGGAAGAAGCTGCGGGTCGGGGTTGCGGTACATGTTATCCGGTAGCGAGTGCTGTCATGGCCTGAGCCTGAAGGGTCCGGCAGCGGAGTTTCAGATTGGAACTCGGCGCAGTACTTAGGTTTGAAGCTCAGCAGCGAATCACGCTGACGGTGTGGGGAAAGAGTCTAAGCTTCTTGCTATGGGGTGAACCTGGCGCCGGAGCCGCGGGCGTGTTTCGCGGGTTTCTCGTCGCCCATCCCGCTCCACGAATACATGCCTGCCGATGCTTCTCAGCCACCCCAGGTAAGCCGCGGTTATCTCCCTTTTGTCGGGCAGCGGAGTTCCAAATTGGAACTCGGCGCGGTACTAAGGTTTAAAACCAGCAATGAGATGTGCGGGCAGCAGATGGGAAAAGGCCTACGCTTCTTGCTGTGGGGTGAACCTGGCCGGGGCCTCGGGCTTTTCCAGGTTTTCGTGCATTTTGTGGTTTTCGTGCCTTTCCAGGGTTTCGTGGCTGCTGGGGCTCCTGGTGTTTTGCCCTTGATCAGACGCCGACGGGCAAGGGTTTAGAAGGACATTGACAAAGCGGCAACGAAGCCCAAGGCCAGGGTGAGGAGGCAGGCGGAGAGGGTCAGCCAGCGAATCCTGCGCCATGCAAAAGCAGCGAGCGGGATTGCGATCAGGGATGCCGCCATGCCGGTGAGCGCCGCGTAACCCATTGTGTTTACTTCAATTCTGTCAATCCACTTAGCCCAGGTGTGCGTTTCGAGGGCGAGCATGAGGACGGGCATGGCAAGAGCCGCCAGGCTCTCGGCTAGCAGACCGGCGAGGGCTGTCCGTTTGCGCCAGGTCGAGGGAGGCGATGTTCTTGCCCATGCACGCCAGGCGAAAGCGAGGAGTGCGATCGGCGCGAGGATCAGCACAAAGTTGATCGCCAGCAACAACGCGACGGATGTTCTTTCGCTCATGGGGTGGTGGGGCCGGCGGGCAGCGGAGTTTCAAATTGGGACTCGATGCGTTACTGAGGTTTTAAAACGGGGGCGATTAACAAGAACCGTGGGTGAAATGAGTCCAAGCTTCTTGCTGTGGGGTGAACCTGGCC
>JBAVUB010000232.1:0-18416 GCA_049696575.1 Acidobacteriaceae bacterium
TGCGGAGCCTGCCCTGAGCGAGTCCGCGCAAGCGGGCGAGTCGAACGGGAGCCCTGTGCAGACAGCGGTGATGGGTGTGACGGGCTACGCTGGCCTGGAACTGGCCCGGCTCCTGCTGCGCCATCCAGCGCTGGCCGGCTCGGCGCCGCTTTTCCTCGGACGCTCCGAGGCCGCACCTGAACCGCTGGCCGCTATTCATCCGCAGTTGATGGACAATAACGGCACCGGCCTCGGGTCGGGCAGCCTCGCCATCGAGCCATTCTCCTGGGAGTTGCTGCGCGAGCGCGACGTCAAGGTGCTCTTCCTCGCTACGCCCCACGAACAGTCGCGCGAGTGGGTGCCCCAGGCGCTCGATCACGGCCTCCGCATCATCGACCTCAGCGGCGCATGGCGCCTGACCGATGCCGGCAACCGCGCCGTCTACAAATTCTCTGATGAAGGCTCCGCCATCGCTACGGCCGTGCAGACGCGTGCCATCTACGGCATGCCCGAGCTGCATCGCGACGAGATTCGCGACGCTGCTCTCGTTGCGAATCCTGGCTGCTACGCCACCTCGATCATCCTGGCGCTGAAACCGCTCGTCGACGCGGGCTGGATCGACCTCGACCGCGGCATTGTCGCCGATGCCAAATCCGGCGTCTCTGGCGCAGGCAAAGCACCCACGGCGAAAACGCACTTCATGCACGCCGCGGACAATCTCTCCGCCTACGGCCTTTTCTCCCACCGGCACACCGGCGAATTACTGGAGCAGCTGGGTCTTAATGAAGAGCAGATCGTCTTTACCCCCCATCTGCTGCCCATCCCGCGCGGAATTCTCGCAACCATATATATAGGGTTGAAAAACGCAAGACAGCCCAGCGAGATCGAGGCTCTCTTTCGCAGCTTCTTTGCGGAGAGCCCGCTGGTGCGCGTCTTCCCTGCCGGCCAGCTGCCGCAGATTCAATACTCGGTCAATACCAATTACTGCGACATCGGATTCCATCTTGCCGATGACGGAAGGCGATGCGTGATCGTCTCCTGCCTCGACAACCTGCTCAAAGGCGCTGCCGGACAGGCGGTACAGAACATGAACCTGATGTGCGAGTTTCAGGAAGCGGAAGGTCTGAAATGAGATACGTAGTCAAACTGGGGGGCGCGACGCTCGAGAATCCTGAGCTGCTGCATGAGTGCGCCAAAGCCATCGCCGAACTGGTCAAAGACGGCAATCAGGTCGCCATCGTGCACGGTGGCGGGCCGCAACTCACCCGCACCCTGAAGCAGCTGGGCAAGCAGAGCGAATTCGTCTCCGGCCTGCGCATCACCGATGCAGAAACCCGGGACACCGCGCTGATGGTTCTCGGCGGCGGCGTCAACAAGGCTCTCGTCGCGTCTCTCGGCGCCCACGGCCAGCCCGCTGTCGGACTTTCCGGCGGCGATGGGCTCGTCTTTCGCGCGCGCAAAAAGCGCACCGCTCCCGACCTCGGCTTCGTCGGCGAAATCGCCGCCGCCGACCCGCGCTGGCTCGAAGCAATCTGGCAGATGGGCGCCGTCCCCGTCATCTCCTCCATCGCTCTCGGCTTCGATGGCGAATACTACAACATCAACGCCGACGAAATGGCTGCAGCCTGCGCGGGTGCCTGCAAAGCCGACGCGCTCGTCTTTCTCACCGATGTCCCCGGCGTGCTGGCCGCTGACGGCAGCGTCATGCGCTGGCTCTCCATCGACCAGATCGCCGAACTCACCCGCGACGAAGTCGTCACCGGAGGCATGCTGCCCAAGCTCAGCGCCTGCCGCGAAGCGCTGCTCAACGGCGTCAAGCGCGTGCGCATTCTGCCCGCCGCCGTCGCTGCGTCGCTGCCTGACCTCTGCAGCACCCGCATCAGCCACGGCACGGAGGTCATGGTCGCATGAGCAACGCTACGGCCACGTCGCCGCACCCAACTGAGAAGACCACCATGAAACTCGACGAACTGAAAGCAGCGGAAGCCAAGCTGTTGCTCGGCACCTATGACCGCCACCCGCTGCTCTTCAAGCGCGGTGAAGGCGTGCATCTCATCGACGAAAATGGCGTCCGCTATCTCGATCTCCTCAGCGGTATCGGCGTCAATGCCCTCGGCTACGCGCATCCCGCCATCGAAAAGGCCATCGCCGAGCAGAGCCGCAAGCTCATTCACCTTTCCAACCTCTATTACCACGAAGGACAGGCAGCCCTCGCGCTGCGCCTAACCGAAGCCACCGGCATGGACCGCGCCTTCTTCGCGAACAGCGGCACGGAAGCCAACGAGGCCGCCCTCAAACTCGCCCGCGCCTGGGCAAAACTGAAGCGCGAACAGGGCGCGCCTCTTGGAACGAAGTTCCTCGCGCTTGAAAACAGCTTTCACGGACGCACCATGGGTTCTGTCGCAGCCACCTGGAAAGACAAGTACCGCGAGCCCTTCGATCCTGTCATGCCCGGCGTTGAATTCGTCCACTTCAACGACGTCGACGACCTGAAAGCGAAGTTCTCCGACGAGTTCTGCGCGATCCTCCTGGAGCCGATTCAGGGTGAGGGCGGCATTCGTCCGCTGTCTCGCGAATTTCTCTACGCCGCACGCGACCTTACTCACACCACTGGCGCGTTGCTCATCGCCGACGAGATTCAGTCCGGCATGGGACGCACCGGCAAATTCTGCGCCTATCAGCATTACGGTTTCCTGCCCGATGTCGTCACCCTCGCCAAGCCGCTCGCCGGAGGCATTCCTCTCGGCGCGCTGCTTTGCACCGAAGACGCTGCTCAAGCCATCCACGCAGGCATGCACGGAACCACGTTCGGCGGCGGGCCTTTAGCGTGTGCCGTCGCACTCGCCGTTCTCACCACCATTGAACGCGATCACCTGATGGATTACGTAACCGTGAACGGCACATATTTCCGCGAACAGCTTGACCAGCTCGCCAAAAGGCACTCCGTCGTGACCGACGTCCGCGGCCTTGGCCTCATGCTCGCCATCGAACTTGACTCCGCCGACCTGGCGAAAACCGTCCTTGGCGAAATGATGCAGCGCCGCATCCTCATCAACCGCACCAGCGAAACCGTCCTGCGTTTCCTGCCGCCGTACATCATCGAAAAAGAACACATCGACCAGGCCCTTGCTGCGCTTGACGAAATCCTGACCGAACAGCTGGCGCACGCCGCCGCTACCCCAATCCCCGGAGGAAAGAAAATTGGCAACTAAGCCCGCTGCTGTGCAGGAACTCGAATCCCCGACCCCGGAGACCACTCCGGACGTTTCACTCGCCGGCCGCGATCTCTGCTCGGTCGCCGACCTCACCACCACCGAGCTCGCCGGCATGCTCGCCCTCGCTCACGACGTCAAGACCAACCCGGCCGCGTATCGCTGGGCTCTCGACGCAAAGCAGATGGTCATGTTCTTCGAGAAAGCGTCGCTGCGCACCCGCCTCACGTTTCAGACGGCGATGAACACCCTCGGCGGCTCCGCGCTTTTCGTCGATCAGACGCAGTCGCCCCTCGGTGAGCGCGAATCCCTCGCCGACATCGCGCGCAATGTCGAGCGCTGGGTGCAGATCATCGTGCTGCGCACCTATGCGCACGAGACCATCACCGAAATGGCGCAGTACGCCAGCGTGCCGGTCGTCAACGCACTCAGTGACCTGGAGCACCCGTGCCAGGCTATCGCCGACTTCATGACCCTCGAAGAACGCTTCGGCAGCCTGCGCGGCTTCAATTTCACCTACGTCGGTGACGGTAACAACGTTTGCCATTCGCTCATGCTCACCGCGGCCCTCATGGGCGCGCACTGCACGGTCGGCGCGCCGAAAAACTACGCACCCAAAGCCGACGTCGTCGCACAGGCGCGCGCCATCGCCAACGTCACTGGCTCCAACATCACGCTGGTCAACGACCCCGTCGCTGCCGTCACCGGCGCTGACGCCGTCTACACCGACATCTGCACCAGCATGGGCTTCGAGCACGAGGCCACCAAGCGCGCGCCGATTTTCAAGCCGTATCAGGTCAACGAGACGCTGATGGCCAACGCCGCCCCCACAGCGGTCTTTATGCACTGCCTGCCCGCCCATCGCAACGCCGAAGTTACCGACGCCGTTCTTGACGGCCCGCAGTCCGTCGTCTTCGATCAGGCCGAGAATCGCATGCACGCGCAAAAGGCTCTGCTGCTGATGCTGCTCGGCAAAGGCACGAAATGTCTGTAATTCTTGAAAGCTTGCCGGTCGGCCAAAAAGTCGGCATCGCTTTTTCCGGCGGCCTCGACACCAGCGCTGCCCTGCACTGGATGAAGCAGAAGGGCGCACTGCCCTGGGCCTACACGGCCAACCTCGGGCAACCGGACGAGGCCGACTACGACGCCATCCCGCGCAAAGCGCTCGAATACGGCGCGGAAAATGCCCGTCTCATCGACTGCCGCGGGCCCCTGGTGCGCGAAGGCATCGCCGCCCTGCAGGCGGGCGCTTTTCACATCTCGACAGCGGGTGTTACGTACTTCAACACCACGCCCCTCGGGCGCGCTGTCACCGGCACCATGCTGGTCACCGCCATGGAGGAAGACGGCGTCAACATCTGGGGCGACGGCTCTACTTTCAAGGGCAACGACATCGAGCGCTTCTATCGCTACGGCCTGCTGGTCAATCCCCGCCTGCAGGTCTACAAGCCCTGGCTCGACCCGCAGTTCATTGACGAACTCGGCGGCCGTGCTGAGATGTCGGCCTTCATGCAGAGGTCCGGCTTCGCCTACAAGATGTCTGCCGAGAAGGCCTACTCCACCGACTCCAACCTCCTCGGCGCAACCCACGAAGCCAAGGACCTCGAACAGCTCTCCAGCAACATCCGGATCGTCGATCCCATCATGGGCGCCGCGTCGTGGCGCGATGACGTCGACGTCCGCCGCGAAGAGGTCACCGTCCGCTTCGAAGAAGGTTTCCCTGTAGCCCTCAACAGCAAGGAGTTTCGTGATCCCGTCGAGCTGCTGCTCGAAGCTAACCGCATCGGTGGCCGCCACGGCCTGGGCATGAGCGACCAGATCGAGAATCGCATCATCGAAGCCAAGAGCCGCGGCATCTACGAGGCGCCCGGCATGGCGCTGCTCTTCATCGCGTACGAGCGCCTCATCACCGGCATTCACAACGAGGACACCATCGAGCAGTACCGCGAGAACGGCCGAAAACTGGGTCGCCTCCTCTACCAGGGACGCTGGTTCGATTCCCAGGCCATCATGCTCCGCGAATCCGCGCAGCGCTGGGTCGCGAGCCCCATCACCGGCCAGGTCACGCTGGAGCTGCGCCGCGGCAACGACTACTCCATCCTGAATACCGAGTCGCCCAATCTCACCTTCCACCCCGAGCGCCTGAGCATGGAGAAAACCGACTCCGCGTTTTCCCCGCGCGACCGCATCGGCCAGCTCACCATGCGTAATTTGGATATAACCGATACCCGCGCCAAGCTGATGACCTACGCCCACAGTGGCCTCATCACCCTGAGTCAGGGCTCGGAGATGCCGCAGCTCAACAGTGGGAGCAAGAGTTCATGACCGAACCTCCCGCCCAGAAACAAGCCGCCAAAATGTGGACTGGACGCTTTCGCGCGGCACCTGATCCGGTCTTCGACGCCTGGCAGCGCTCCATCCGCTTTGACTACCAGCTGCTCGACGCTGAGCTGGCGGCCAGCAAAGCCCACGCCCTCGCGCTCCAGATCGCGCACATCCTGAGCAAGGACGAGTGCGCCCGCATCACCGCCGCCCTTCACTCCATCGGCAAAAAGTACGAACACAACACTGACGCCGTCCGTACTGATCCCCAGGCCGAAGACATTCACCACTTCGTTGAACAGCGTCTTACCGAGGCCATCGGCGATCTCGGCCTCAAGCTCCACACCGGCCGCAGTCGCAATGAACAGATCGCCACCGACCTCCGCCTCTACATCCGCTTCCGCATCGAAATCCTACTCGCGCACATCGCCTCCTGGGCACAGCAGCTCGTCGCGCAGGCTCAGGCCGCGGGCGAAGCCGTTATGCCCGCCTATACTCACCTCCAGCGCGCCGAGCCCGTCCTCGTCGCCCACTGGCTGCTGGCCTACGTTGAAATGCTTCTGCGCGACGCCTCCCGTCTCGAAGACTGCCTCGCACGCCTGAACGTCTGCCCGCTCGGCTCCGGGGCCGTCGCCGGCGCAACCATCGCGCTCGACCGCACCATCGCCGCGCGCGAGCTCGATTTCACCGCGCCCACCGCCAACAGCATCGACGCGACCTCCGACCGAGACTTCGTCCTCGAATACCTACAGGTGCTCACGCAGCTCGCTCTGCACGCCAGCCGGTTCGCCGAAGAAATCACCCTCTTCGCCACCGCCGAGTTCGGCTTCGTCGATCTGCCCGAGGAATTCTCCACCGGCTCCAGTGCCATGCCCCAAAAGAAGAACCCCGACCTCGCCGAGCTGGTCCGCGGCAAGATCGGCCGCATCCATGGCGCTGCGGAATCCGTCACGCTACTCCTCAAAGGCCTGCCCCTCGCTTACAACAAAGATATGCAGGAGACCCAGGAGCCCGTCTTCTCCTCCACCGCCGAGGCGCACAAGATGCTCCTCGTCCTCGCACCCTTCACCCGCGCGCTTCGCTTCCGCACCGACCGCATGCGCCTGGCCTGCGAAACCGGTTTCCTCAATGCCATGGCGGCCGCCACCTGCCTCGTCCACAAGGGCGTGCCCTTCCGCAAAGCCCACGAGAAGATCGGCAACGCAGTCCGCTTCTGCCTCGATAAAGGCTGCGAACTCGGCGATCTCTCCCTCGAAGAACTTCGCCAGTTTGGTCCCGAATTCGACACAGACTTTTTCGCCGCGATTACTCTTGAAGCCACGCTCGACTGCCACGACGTGATCGGCGGTACGGCCCGCTCCCGCGTCCATGCCGCGCTCGCTGAAACCCAGCAACGGGTCGATGCCCTCGTGGCGAAGTATGGCCCTGTCGGCCGCGAACAGGAGACCAGCCATGCGCGTGCGTAAAGCTCGTCTCCAGGACGCCACCAACATCTACGAACTGGTCAACAGCCTCTCCGGCGACGGCACCCTTCTCCGCCGCCCCTTCGCTGAAATTTGTGAGAATGTCCGCGACTTCACCGTCGCCGAATCCGAAGGCGGCATTTTCATGGGCTGTGGCGCGCTGCATCTCTACGGCCCGCATCTCGCCGAGGTCCGCTCCATCGTCGTCCGTCCCGAGGCAAAAAGTCACGGTGTCGGTGGCGAATTACTGCACTCGCTCCTCGCCGAGGCCGAAGACCACGGCGTCGGCTGTGTCTGCCTCTTCACCCGCATCCCCGATTACTTTTTCCGCTACGGCTTCCGCGAGGTCGAGGACCGAACGGCGCTTCCCGACAAAATCTTCAAGGACTGCCAGAATTGTCCCCGTCTCTACCGCTGCGACGAAGTAGCGATGGCCCGCGGCCAGGTCCCCAAGGTGTCGATCCTCGGCCCACGGATTGAAGCCGAACAACTGGTGCGGCTGACCGTTTGACGATCCGTCTCTTCGGCGAAACGGTTCACGCAATGCGTCTCCGGTTCGCTCTGGACTCAAACTGCGCTTCCGCTTCTTTGAGTCCCGGCGAAGTGGCGCGCACGGAAATCGAGCCCGCGACTCGCGTCGTTCGCACCAGCGCCGTTGCGATTCCCGCCTCGGCCCGGATGGGGTTGGCGAAGATCGTTGCATCTCCGATCAGCTTTCCCTCGCCGCTCACCGAGAAGGTGATCATGTCGTTCGCGTAGGGATAAGTCATGCCTCGGGCATCGCAAATGTGGGCGTACACGCGCACCCAGTCCGCTCCGTCGGCAACAGGATCGACGCCGCAAGTATCCACGCTCAACTGAAGGCTTTTGGGTTCGCCCGGTGAATGAACCAGATGGGTGGCAACGACCTTGCCCCCGATCAGGCCCTCGGCCAGCAGACTCCCGACCGGCGTCGACAAAGCTCCCGGAACTGCCGTGTTGCCGAACAACATGCTGCGGGCGGCGCTGAAATCTCCCACCTTGAACGTGAAGGGCGGATGCGGGATATGAAATCCGCTGTCGGGTTCCTGCGTGGCTATCACCTGGCCATTCTGTGTAAGTCGCACCTGCGCGCAGTTACTGAATACAGTAACTTCGAAGATCATCGGCCCGCTCCCCGCGCGAGCGGGGTGAGCTTCGGGCGGCCTCTGGCTCTGGAACATGAAGTAATCGAACTTAGGCAGACGGAAGAGGTCGATCGGCGCACCGAGGAAGGGCTGGTGATGATACCCACGGAATGCATCGATACCCGCCCACAGATCGGCGCCGGCAGGTTTGGTTTCGGGCCGATAGATTCTGTCCATGCTGTACAGGTGCGCCAGAGCCTGGGTCAGCAGCGGCGCCTCACCCCAGGCGCGGGCGACGCGGACTCGCCCCTGCTGATCGCTCCAGTTGTCGACCTGGTCGCCCCATTCGCGAATCCAGGAGGGCTTGTCCGGATTCAGGTGCTGGTAAGGAACGTAGCCGACATCCCACCCATTGAAGCCCGGCACCGGCGCGCGGATCGGGTCTCCGGCTGAATAGACGTCCGGCCCCCGAAATTCCTCATGCACGATCTTGTAGAACTCGGCCGCCAACGGACCGTTATTGGATTCGTTCAGCGCCGCTTCCCACAGAACAACCGACGGGCGGTTGCGGTCGCGCCGGATCATCTCGCGCGCATCCTGGTAAGCCCGCTTGCGGAAAAGGTCGTCTCCCAGGAATTGCCAGCCGGGGTTGGACACAATCGCCAGTATGCCCAGCTCATCGCAGGCATCCATAAAGCTGGGATCCTGCGGATAGTGGCTCCGATACGAGGTAAAGCCCGCGTCGCGCAGTTTGAAAGCATCGCGATAATGCGCGAAGGGCGGCAGAGCGTATCCGACATAAGGATGGTCCTGATGCCGGTTCGCGCCGATGGAGAAGAACGGCTGCCCATTGATCAGCAGGCCGTGCTCCTTTTCAAATCGAATGGACCGGATCCCGATCCGCGTGTACTGATCGTCGCAGACCCGTCCGTTCTCGCTCAGCGTCGTATGCAGCCAATGAAGCTGAGGGTTGTCGGGATGCCAGAGCCGCGCATTACGCACCTTCATCGTCTGCGTCGCCGCATGCGAAGTTCGGGCTGGCACAGGAACGGTGACAGAATTCGTCGCCGCTATCTCCCCGTCGGAATCGATCAGCTCCTGGACAATCGTGCAGGTGCGACGCTGGTCCGATTCGTTGGCGACATCGGTTTGCACCCGCACCGTCGATTCCTCCGCAGCCACCTCCGGAAAGGTCACAAAGATGCCGCCGCCCGCTACGGTGTCGGCGAGGATCGGGTCGGTAATATGCAGACCATCGAACACCTCAAGATCAACACTGCGGTATAAACCTCCGAAATAACAAAAATCCAGCTGATTGTGGGGTTTGCCCGGAGGAACCTCCGGATTATCCGAGTTATCTAGACGCACGAGTAAGTTGTTGCTCTGATCCAGTCGAATATCCTTCTAGATATCGATCATGAAAGGAATGTAACCGCCGTAGTGGGTTGTTTGGTGGACGCCGTTCAGCCAGACATCCACAACCTGCATAGCTCCCTGGAATTTCAGATAGACGATGCGACCCTTCCAGTCCGGCTGAGCCGAGAACGATCGCTGGTACCAGCACACCCCCTGGTAATTCCGGCCGCCACTCACATCCAGCGGCTCCAGCCTGACGGCGTGCGGCAAGGTCGCCGGTTCCCATTTCACGTTTTCCGGAGGAGTGTCTGGATTTCCAGGCGCAGTTTGAGACGCCTGCGCCGTGGCGGCGAGCGGGCGAAAGAACTGCCAATCCTGATTCATGCTGAGCACCAGGCGCGCCTCCGGCATGCGGCGCTGCCCATCGGACGTTGGCGCGTTGCCCTGCGGAATCACTGCTGCCTCGCCGGTCATCCATGATGGCACTTCCGTGGGCAGGAGACTCGAGGCAGACAGAGCACTCACTTCCAGAAAGTCCCTGCGTGATATCGGCATGGAATTCCTCTTCGTTGGTGGTGTCATGAACCTGCGGGCCTGCGCAGGACAATGGCGATGGCTTCTATCTCGACGAGCAACTCCGGCCTGCATAGAGTCGCCTGAATTCCCGTGGATGCCGGCAGCGGATCGAGGCCTAACTCGGTATAGAAAGCCGTCCGACAGCCGGGCCATAGTCCGCGTGGAGCACGATGGAGTGCTCGAAGAATGTGCGAGCCTGCTGCAGATTGCCAGGCTCGAATCGATTCCACCCGGAGCCAGCAATCGCCTGTACCACAACAATCGCGACGGCACCTTTACCGATGTTACGGAGCAGGCGGGGCTGCTCGACGCCGGCTGGGCGGTTGGCGTCTGCGTGGGCGACTACAACAACGATGGATTCGAAGACCTCTACGTCACCTACTTCGGCCAGAATCGCCTTTATCGCAATAACGGCAACGGCACCTTTACTGACGTCACCGCGCAGGTCGGGTTAGCCACCACGGCCACCCGTTTCGGATCCGGCTGCACCTTCGTCGACTACAACCGCGACGGCTGGCTCGATCTCTTCGTCTCCAACTACGCCGACGTTGACCTGGCGACTCTGCCCACGCCCTCTCTCCAGCGACCTAACTGCAACTTTGAGGGCGTCCCCGTCAATTGCGGCCCCAGCGGCCTTCCCTTGCCCACCCATGCGCTCTATCGAAACAACGGCAACGGCACCTTCATCGACGTTTCCAAAGAGTCCGGAGTGGCGGGAATGCGCGGTTCCTACGGCCTGACCGCCTATGCCTTTGACGCCGACGAGGATGGGTGGCCGGACATTTTTGTCGCCTGCGACACGACTCCCAGCCTGTTGCTGATGAACAATCACGACGGCACGTTTCGCGAAGAAGCCCTCTTACGCGGTTTAGCGCTCAGTGACAACGGCCGGGAAATGGCTGGCATGGGCGTCGGCATCGGCGACTACGACTGCGACGGACGCCTCGACATCGTCCGCACCCACTACATGAATCAGGCGACCGGCCTCTATCACAACATCGGCAAGGGCAACTTTGAAGACGTCACCGTCCGCCCCGGCCTCATCCACGAGCGGCGCTTTGTCAGCTGGGGCACCGGTCTCTTCGATCTGGACAACGACGGCAACCCCGACATCCTGCTGGTCACCGGCCAGGTTTATCCCGAGCTCGAGCCGGTCCTTCCGCAGTATCCGCGCCGCGGCCCGCGCATTGTCTTTCGCAACCAGGGCAACGGGACCTTCACCGAAGTCGACGACGCAACCGAGCCGGCTCTCGCTGCCCGCCATGTCAGCCGCGGCTGCGCGTTCGGCGACTTCGATAACGACGGCGACCTCGACATCGTCATCATGAATCAGAACGAGCCGCCGTCGCTGTTGCGCAACGATGCTCCGCCCGGCAATCACTGGATCAAGGTCCGCCTCCACGATACAAAGAGCAATCGCAGCGCCCTCGGCGCACGGGTTGTGGTCCGCGAAGGCTCCAGAACTGGCCCCTGGGACTGACCGAGGTCCACAAGAACGTCGCCGTCGATCAGCTCATCACGCTCCACGAAGGCCAGGCCGAGATGAAAGCTGAGAAGCTCGTTCCCGCCTCAGCCGCAGGCGCCTCTTCGCACAACTAGCAGTCGTACGTCTTTCGGCGAATCGGCTCGCGTTAAAAAAACGCCTACGAGACAGAGCCAGCGTCGCCGGGCTTCCAGATATAGGCACCCGGCTGCGACAGGCCCATGTGCGCCAGCACCCGGCAGACAAACTGCCGAGCCATCTCCGTCGAGTCGACCGGCTGGTTGTAGAACGCCGGGATCATCGGAAAAATCGTCGCGCCCGCATCCGCCGCCAAGCCCATGTTGCGGATGTGAATCTTATTGAACGGCGTTTCACGCAAACAAAGGACGAGTTGCCGGCGCTCCTTCAGGCAAACATCGGCCGCGCGCTCGATGAGGTTCCCGGCAAGACCGTTGGCAATGCCCGCCAGCGTGCCCATGCTGCACGGCATTACGATCATCCCGCTCGACGGATAGCTCCCGCTGGCGATCGCCGCGCCGACATCGTTCTCGCTGTGCTGCGTGATCTTCGCCGAAGGCTGCCCCAGCAGCTTTTCAACCAGCCCGCTGCGTCCGGAAATGCCCATCTCCTCGGCCAGCACCCGCAGCGAGTTTTCCGACGCCACGAAGTGAATGCGCCCGACGCGCTCGTCCGCCTCCAGCGCCCGCAGCAGCATCTGGCCGAACACCACGCCACTGGCGCCGGTCATGGCAACGGTGAGATTCTGCTTCGCGTCCGTAGTCATCGTGCTCCCAGTACCCTGTCGAAAATCGCGTCCACATTGCCCAGCTGCCGGCTCAAATCAAATGTCCCCGCCAGCTTCTCACGGCTCAGCCGACTCGAAATTTCCGCGTCGCCCGCCACCAGATCGCGAAAGACCAGGTCATTCTGCCACGCATGCATCGCGTGCTTCTGCACCAGCCGATACGCGTCCTCGCGCAGCATGCCTGCCTCGGCCAGATCGAGCAGCAACTGACCGCTGAAGATCAGCCCACCGGTCGAGTCAAGGTTTTTCCTCATCCGCGCCGGATACACCATCAGCTTTTCGATCAGGTCCGCCGTTTTCGCCAGCAGATAATCCGCCAAAATCGTCGAATCCGGCAGAATTACCCGCTCCACCGACGAGTGAGAAATGTCGCGCTCGTGCCACAGCGCCACATTTTCGAGCGCCGCCTGCGAGTTGGCTCGAACCACCCGCGCCAAACCCGAAATCTGCTCCGCCGTAATCGGGTTCCGCTTGTGCGGCATCGCCGACGAGCCCTTCTGCTTCTCCGAGAAATACTCCGCCGCCTCGCGCACTTCGGTCCGCTGCAGATGCCGAATCTCCGTAGCAATTTTGTCGAGCGTCGCCGTGATGACCGCAAGCGTGGCGATGTAATACGCATGCCGGTCGCGCTGGATCACCTGCGTCGCCACCGGAGCCGCGGTCAGTCCCAGGCGCGCGCAAATCCGCACTTCCTGCTCCGGCTTGATATGGCCGAAAGCGCCCACAGCGCCGGAAAGTTTGCCCACGCGCATTTGTTCCGCCGCCGCTTCGAAGCGCTCCTGGTTGCGCTGCATCTCGGCATACCAGTTCAGCAGCTTCAGCCCGAACGTAGTCGGCTCGGCATGCTGGCCGTGGGTGCGGCCGACGGTCGGCGTGTCTTTGAACTCCAGCGCGCGCGCCTTCAGGACTAAAAGCAACTGCTCGATGTCCTCGCGCAGGATCGCGGAGGCCGCCTTGATCTGGATCGCCTGCGCCGTATCGACAACGTCGTTGGATGTCAGTCCGAAATGCAGCCAGCGCGACTCCGGCCCGACCTTCTCAGCGACCGCGGTGGTGAAAGCGATAACGTCGTGCTTCACCTCCGCTTCGATTTGCCCGATGCGCTCGAGGTCGAAGCCGCCCCGCTCGCGGATGGCCTTCGCGGCCTCGGCGGGAACAATGCCGTCCTCGGCCAGCACCTCGCTGGCGACGGTTTCCACTTCAAGCCAGGCGCGAAATTTGTTGTCGTCGCTCCAGATGCGGCCCATGGGCGCTCTGGTATAACGCGGGATCAATGCGAAGCTCCTCCGGAGAACCTCTCATTCTATCTTGCAGGACCGGAGAAGCAGGCCCTGCGCCTTCGCTATTGGGTGTCGGACTCAACCTCGCACTGAATCGAGGGCCGATTCTGCAGGTCCGCCACGGGAACGGTGTAGGTATGAAATCCAACCTGTCGAACCGCAAAGACCATCTGTTCCTGCGTCGCTATCCCCCCGAACGGAGGGTCGACCAGCTGAATCTGTTGCGACCCATCCTCCGATTGGCGAAATGCGGTCTTGAACTGCAGTCGCAGAACGCGATGCGGCCCTTTGCCCGTCGCCAGTACTGCAAACACCGTTCCCGCTGAATGAGTCGGGGTTGTGTATTCGACGATGTAGTCCAGCTCCTGGCCGGAATAAGACTTCGTGTCGGCGACATAGCCCAGCTCCACGTCCGCAGGCCGGTACTGCGCCAGACCCAGCCAGTCCCCAGGCACTGTGGCCAGGCAATGCCCGGCGTCCAGAAGTTGATCGGGCGCCGGTTCCTTGATTTGCCCGGTAGCCGCGGTGCTGAGCAAGGTGAGCAGGATGGAAAAGAAGCATTTCAAGAAGGAGACTCCAGGTTCACAGGGCTCTCGGTTGTAGTCCCAAATGTAAGATGAGAGCAGAACGGGCGTAAAGCAGGACCAGGAGGAGATTTATGGCCGGTGTTGTCACCATTGCCAGCTTCGATGAGCCGCTGGAAGCCGAGATGGCCAAAATGCGCCTCGAATCGGCGGGAATCGAAGTGTTTCTCTCCGGCGAAAACGCGCGCATCATGGAGCCGGGCCTGGGGCCGCTCCAGCTACAGGTCAGCTCCGACGACGCCGAGGACGCCCGCGCCATTCTTGCCGATCCCGGCGAACCCGCCGGAACCGTCCCGCAAACCTCGTAAGACGATTATCGCATTACGATATATCGTGTTACGATCAGTCTATGAACCTTGCGGAGATTCACGGAGCCATTTCCCACGCACGTCACGGAGACAGCCAACCCGCCGTCAAAGAACCGCCTCCGTTGACCCGCGCCCAAATGCGGCGTCTCGCTGAGTTTCGCTTTCAGCTTAGAAAATTCCTGCACTTCAGCAGCCTCGCTGCCGGCGTTTCCGGCATTCGCACCCAGCAATATCAGCTGCTCCAGTGCATCTGGGGCATGCCGGAGGAGCTCGACCCGACCATCGCCAACGTCGCCGCCCGCATGCTGCTCAAGCACAACAGCGCCGTCGAGCTGGTGGATCGCACCATCGAGCAGGGGCTGCTGCGCCGCTGTCCCGATCCCACTGACCACCGCCGCATTCTGCTGCGCATGACCCCGCTCGGCGAAAAGCTGCTGGGCTCCCTGGCCGCGTGGCATTTGCGCGAGCTCGAGGAAACCGGGCCGGAGCTCATCCGCGCCCTGCGCCGCGTGCTCCTCACCCCGCAACAGAACGGCAGTCCGGAACATGGAAAAACTGAGCCAAGACGGGCCGCGCGCATCACGCGCAATTAGGCACTCAGATTCGATTTGGATTGTCGGTCCGCGCCCGTTCAGGCAGCGCCGGCGGCCGGCTGCTCGTCCTGCTCTTCCGCTTCTCCGAAGGCTTCCTGCGTGATCTCAAGAATGCCGCGTAAAACAGCAACGAACAGAAGCGCCAGGGCCAGCGCCATCGAGGCGGAGGAGCACACGCGCAAATCAGGCAGAGGCGCCTCGTGCAGCAGCTGATTGCCGATAAACGCCATCGAGAACTGCGCGATCCCCGCCACCAGCGGGAAACGTACCGCCAGGACAGCAAGGGGAAACACGGATCCTGCGACCAGCAGCAGCACTTCCTGTTCGATGCTCGGAGGCCATGCGCGGGTGTGCACCAGCGGCGGCCCGTACAGCACCAGCAGCAGCAGCCCGAAGAGGCAATTGCCGGCCAGGAGAACGGATTGCAAGACGCGAACACCCATGGCTGTTTCCTTTTTCCTCTCCGGCGCGACGGATGGAGGAATGCGCCGCACCAGGAGAGGAAAAAGCGCGAGGCCCCGAAAGTGTTTCCGGAGCCTCCAACAGACTGCTCGTAAATCTCTGCCGCTCATATACTTCGAGAGCCTCACAGCCTCCAACCAAAGTTGTAGTTAAAAAGCCATCTTTGTCCCGAAGACAGCAAGGCGGAGATTTCCTATTCTGTGCATGTCAAATCATTAATACCTCCTGTGAATCCCCGAGCGCTCCCGATGCGATCGGGGATTTTTTCTGCCCCGAATTCTCAGCGTTCGAACCCACCGCCGTCAGCGCGCAGCCTGCTCCTCCACCGGCTGAGGGATCGGCGCGATGATGCCCAGCTGTTCGTAGACGGGCCGCATCTCGCGGCGGATGGCGGGCAGGCGTGACCAGAACCAGAGTCCTCCCGCGATGCAGCACGAGCCCGTGAACATCACCGTGCGGGGCGCTCCGATCCAGTGCGCCAGCGCGCCCGCCAGCAGGCTGCCGAAGGGCGCCATGCCCATAAAGGCCGCGGTGTAGTAGCTCATCACGCGCCCGCGTTTGTCCTCCGGAACCAGCGTCTGCACGATGGTGTTGCTGGCCGTCATGCCCTGCATCATGCCGAATCCGACAAACAGCATGAGGAACAAAGAGAGCCACACCCATCGTGAAAACCCAAACAGCACCAGGCCGCCTCCGAAGACCACGGCAGCGATGGGAATCATCTTCGTCAGTCCCCGCACCGAGCGCCGCAGCACCAGCGAAAACGCCGAGATCAGCGCGCCCGCGCCAGCCGCGCCCATCAGAAAACCCAGCGTGTGCGCGCCGCCGTGCAGCACGCGCCCCGCAAACACCGGCATCAGCACCATGAACGGCATGCCCATCAGGCTGACGAGCGCGAACAGCAGCAGGATGGTGCGGATGGGCGTGAAGCCCGACACATACGTCCACCCCTCCCGCATCTGCTCGAACATCGAAGTCGTCGCGCGCCGCAGGTCCGCGACCCGCACGCGCATCATCAGCAGCGAAACGATCACCGCGATGTAGCTGATGCCGTCGATGAGGAAGCACCAGCCCTCGTTCGAGACGGCAATCACCATGCCGGCAAGCGACGGCCCCACCAGCCGGGCCACGTTGACCATCGAGGAATTGATGGCGATGGCGTTGGAGAGGTCATTGCGGTCCGATTCTTCCGGGGTCCCCGGCGAGCTTGCTCGCTGGGGCGTAACCATCTGCACCATGAACGACTGGCGGCCGGGCATGTCGAACGCGTTGACCAGCCCCTGAAACACGCTCAGCGCCAGGATTTCCGCGATGGTGATGCGATGCGAGAGCGTGAGCGCTGCCAGCGCCAGCGACTGCACCATCGCCAGAGTCTGCGTCCAGATCAAAACATCCCGGCGGTTCGAGCGATCCACCAGCACTCCCGCAAACGGAGCCAGCAGAAACGTCGGAATCTGTCCGGCAAAACTGATCGTGCCCAGCAGCAGCGCGGATCCTGTCAGCCGGTAGACCAGCCACGCGGTCGCGATCCGCGTCATCCACGTCCCGACCAGCGAAATCGTCTGCCCGCCGAAAAACAGCCGGAAGTTCCTGTGCCGCAGCGCCCGCCATGCGTGCGAATAATCGCGAGCCGCCGCGCGCGCGTCCTCCGCTCGAGTTGGTTGGGTCGGATCCGGGGCCATGTTCAGGGGTACGGAATCTTCGATGCGACTGCGCGGTTCACTGCGCCGGATGGGCGTCGTCCCGCAGGATCGCCCAGTAGCTGTTGCGCGCCACTACCCGAGCTCCGTAATCCTGCGTCAGCTTCACCTGGATCGAGTGCAGCCCCGGCGTCAGATCCGTTGGGTGAAAGCTGAGGATATAACGATTGCGCGCGTGACTCGCCACTTGCGCCACCCGCGTCTCAAAACCCTTCTCGCGCGTGAACCCGTCGTACTCGCCGCCGCTCAGCGCCGCCAGCGTCTTGGGCGTGTTGCGCCGCATCGCATTCACCGTCATGATCAGCGGCGCAAGAATATTCAGCTCGTTGCCGCCATTCGTATTGCCGCGCCCCCAGTCGATGATCTCCGCCTTCCCCGGGGAAAAAACCAGGCTCAGCACCAGCGTGTTGCTGGTCCCGATGCGCTCCACCAGCTGCGGAACCGTGAAGTGGTGGCTGCCGTGGTCACGCGATTCGCTGATCAGCAGCAACACGCGCCGATGATCCGGCGGCTGCTGCTCCAGCAGGTTCACCGAGTAGCCGACCGCATCGAGAATCGCCGCGCCCCCGTCGCCCGCCGGCATTTGCTTCAGGTCGCGCGTGATCGAATCTTCGTCGTCCCCGAACGGCTCTACCCAGGTCGCTTTCGAATCGAAGGCCACCAGCGCGACCTGCCCGCGGCCCTGGCCCGTGAAAAGCTCGAGCAGCGGTCCCAGCTTGCCAATCTTGTCGAACTCCAGCGGCGCATCCCGCCCCCGCTCCACGCACACCACCAGCGAGACCGGCTGCGTGTCCAGGTCGTCGTCGACATGAACCTTCTGCTCCACGCCGTTGTCGAAGACCGAAAAATCCTTCGGCTTCAATCCGTACAGAACCTCGCCATCCGCCTTCTCCACCAGAGTGGGTACGATCACCACGCTGGTGCTCACATGAAACGTCGGCATGTCCGCGTTGGGATCGGGAGGAAAGTCCCGAGGCGCCCTCGGCTGATTCGCGGGCTGGGGCTGGCTTTGCTGCTGGCTCGGCGGTTCGCCCGGAAACGGCTGCGCTTGCTGCTGTGGCTGGCTCGACTGCGGCTGCGCAGGTTCACCGGGAAATGGCTGCTGGGCAGCACACAGCGGTGCGGCGATCGAAAACGCCATCAGCAGACGCAGCGCGGCGATCCGGCGGGAGGGCATAGTGTTCATT
>JBAVUB010000233.1:0-1920 GCA_049696575.1 Acidobacteriaceae bacterium
CTCGCTCTTCGCTGGCTTTTCGCCCGCCTTTCGTCTCGCCGTTCACTCGCCGTTCGCTGCCTTCTCACTTCCCAAACAGCTTCGACATCAGCCCCGGCCGCCGCCCCGCGTCGTCTTCGTAGACGTACACACCCTCCGGCTCCGGCTGGTCCCCCAGCGGCCGATTCTCAAACGCCGCCCGCGGATTCTCCTCGAACAGCCGCTTCGCCGTTTTCTCGCCGAACTTCCGCGCGATCCCCTCGTACGCCGGACGCATCGACGGCCGCCGCCCTTCCAGGTTATGCGCATCCGTCGCCACAAAGTGCACCCAGTTCTTCTCCAGCAGCTCCCACGCCAGCCCCTGCGCGCGCCGCCCAAATCGCCCGCCCAGCGAAGACGCCGTGATCTGCACCAGGCATCCGCTCCGCATCCATTCCGCCATGCGCTGGTGATCCTTCTGCAATATCGGGTTCCGCTCCGGATGCGTGATGATCGGCCGCATCCCCTTGACCGTGAACTCGTAGAAGGTATCGCCGATGCTCTGCGGGATCATGAACTCCGCGAACTCCACCAGCAGATACTTCCCCTGGTTGATGGTGAACTTCCTCGGATGCTTCAGTGCATCCTCGATGTTTTCGTAGGAAAGATGGAAGTCGCAGCCCAGCCCCAGCGTCACCGAGTCCCCAATCCGCTCCCGGATCGCTTCCAGCTTCTCCAGATTCTTCTCCGGGCTGAACTCCCAGGTATCGTTCGCGTGCGGCGTGCACGCAATGTGGGTGATGCCCTCCGCCGCGGCCACTTCGGCCTGCGCCACGGAGCTGTCAATGTCCTTCGGCCCGTCGTCCGTTGCAAACAGCAGGTGGTGATGGATGTCGATCATGTTTGCTGGGCCAGCGCCCCCACCAGCGACTCGAAGATTCTAAACCCATCCGCCGATCCCAGCAGCGCCTCGCTCGATCGGTCCGGATGCGGCATCATCCCCAGCACATTCCGTCCCTCATTCAGGATGCCCGCAATGTTCTCGAGCGACCCGTTCGGATTCGCCTCCGCCGTCACGTCTCCCTCCGGCGTCGCATACCTGAATACGATGCGATCCCCGCGCTTCAGCTCGTCCAGCGTCGCCTCATCGCAGAAATAATTTCCCTCCATGTGCCCGATGGGAACCTTCAGCACCTGCCCCTTTTCGAGCGTCCGCGTAAACGGCGAATCCGTCGTCTCCGTCCGCAAATAAACCTGTTTGCAGATGTACTGCAACCCCGCGTTCCGCATCAGCGCGCCCGGCAGCAATCCCGCCTCGCACAGGATCTGGAATCCGTTGCAGATCCCCAGCACCAGCCCGCCGTCCGCCGCGAATTTCTGCACCGACTGCATCACCGGCGAGAACCGCGCAATCGCCCCGGTCCGCAGGTAGTCGCCGTAGGCAAACCCGCCCGGAACCAGGATCGCGTCGCAGTTCTCCAGCGACGCAGAATCGTGCCACAAAAACGTCACCGGCTGATGCGCCAGCTCCGCCACAACGTTATATGTGTCGTGGTCGCAATTCGATCCAGGAAACACCAATACGCCAAATTTCATCGCTTCTTTAAGGTTAGCAGGTCAGGCGTCGGCGTTTGTCATCGCTTCAGGAAACGTCTCGAAGTCTGTCAACGTCTCCGAAGTAACGCCCCGGCAACTTCTCATTCCGATGAACTTGCGCCGCCTCGGCCGCACTCCGCCTGCGCCCCCCAACGCCTCGCTTCGATAGAATTAAAGTAAGCAGGAAATCCACGCCCGACCGCCAGCGGTTGGGCTTTTTCGTCCCGTTCTTTGAAAATCCAGCGCAGCGGTCTGTCATCGGGAATCCACCCCAGCTGTCCGTCATCCTGAGCGAAGGTTTTTCGCGTAAGCGAAAAACCGCAGTCGAAGGACCCCCCGACCGTCGGGAGGGGATTGGCTCGAAGA
>JBAVUB010000234.1:0-4978 GCA_049696575.1 Acidobacteriaceae bacterium
GTCGGGATGGCGCCTGCGATTCTGCGGGCGCCACGGCCCGGCGATCGCACGCGACTGCGCCATTCCCGGGGAGCGAAGACGCTCAAGGAGATTTTCGAGCGGATGAACATCGATGCTGCGGCGCGCAGGGCCTGGCCGGTGCTGGAGTGGACCGGGCGGATTGTGTGGATGAAGGATGTCGCGCTGGAGGCTGAGCCGGGAATTCCATTTGCGATCGAAGTGATGCGGGCGGACGGCGGCGAGCCGTGAGAGACGCGATCAGTGCGCGCTGGACTGGGGCCATTCGTCGATGACCACGCCGAGGTCGTTCAGCACCTGCATGGTGGCCTCCACGTTGCGGCGAACCTGCGCGCGGTCCTCCTTCTGCTCCAGAGGATCTTCTTCGACAGCGACGACGCGGCCGTAGGGCCATGTGTTTTCGGGCAGCGCTGCGAGCGCTTCGGGCAAATCCGTTAGGCGAAGGTCAAGCACGCGGCGACGGGCCGCCGCTGGATGCAGAAAATCGCTGCCGGGTGTGTTGGCCGGCGCGAGATCCGGATACATGATGGTCAGGTTCACAGTGGACTTGCCGACGACGAGGAAGGGATTCGCCCAGCTTTGGCGGGTGCGGATCGCCATGTAAGTGGTCTTGGAAGGCGGGGGGATACTTTCGAGCTGCTGGCGGTCCTGGTCGCGGGCAGCGGCCGCGGCGTGAGCCTTTTCGAGCGCCTGCTTGCGGGCTTCGGCGGCAGCTTCGATGGCAGACGCGGGATGATGGGTCGAGCGCGAGCAGCCGTTGAGGGCAACGGTCAGCAGGAGCGCACCGGCGAGTCGGACGAAGACTTTCATAGAAGCGACTGGCGAAAACCCGAGGCAACTGTTCTCAAGAATACCAAGCCAATCCGGGTGATCAGGTCGTTGCTGCGCGAACCTCCCATCGCCGGTCATCGGCGCGCGATGGCGCGGCGCGCGAAAAAAATCTCGGTGATCCGCCAAGGCTGTGCTTTCATAGCATTCACACCACCCTGCAGTCACCCCGGAGAACATGCGCGACCGACTGGAACGGTATTTTGATTTTGCCGGGCTGAAGACTACCTGGAGGACGGAGATCTTCGCCGGCCTGACCACGTTTGTCACGATGGCTTACATCATCGTGGTGAATCCTTCCATACTGGGCAAGGCCGGCCTGCCGATTCCGGCGGTGACGGCGGCGACCTGCATTTCCGCGGCATTCGGCAGCATTCTCATGGGCGTGATCGCGCGCTATCCGCTGGCGCTCGCGCCAGGCATGGGGCTGAACGCCTACTTCAGCTACATGGTCGTGATGAAAATGCACGTGCCGTGGCAGACGGCGCTGGGCGCAGTGTTTCTTTCGGGCGTGATTTTTCTCCTGCTAACGGCGACAGGACTGCGGCAGGCGATCCTGCAGAGCATCCCGCACGAGCTGTATTCGTCGGTCGCGGGCGGGATCGGGCTGTTCATCGCCTTTATCGGATTCAAAAATGCGGGGATTGTGGCGGCCGATCCGGCGACCATGGTGACACTGGGCAATCTGCGGCAGCCGCAGACGTTTCTGGCGCTCGGGGGCGTGCTGCTGATGGCGGCGTTGCTGGCGTGGCGGGTGCGCGGGGCGATCCTGATCGGGGTGCTGACCATCACGCTGGCGGCGATTCCGTTTGGACTGGTGCACTGGAATCCCGAGCCCTACAGCATTTATGCGATCACGCAGACAGCGTTTCGGCTGAATATTCGGGCGGCGCTGCACATCGGGCTGGTGGAGATTGTCTTCGTGTTCCTGTTTGTCGATTTGTTCGACAACCTCGGCACGCTGGTTGCTGTGACCAAGCACGCGGGCCTGATCGGCGAGAACCACGAGATTCCGCGGCTGAGCCAGATCCTCTTCGCGGATGCCACGGCCACCGTGGCGGGGTCGCTGGTGGGGACGTCGACGGTGACGAGCTACATTGAATCGGCGGCGGGCGTGGCGGCGGGTGGGCGCACCGGCGTCACCGCCATCGTGACGGGGCTGCTGTTTCTCTGCTCCCTGGTGGCGGCGCCGTTCGTGAGTATGGTGCCGACCGCGGCGACCGCTCCTGCGCTGATTGTGGTGGGCAGTTTGATGCTGCACACGCTCGGCGAGATCGAGTGGAAGCAGCCGCTGATTGCCTTTCCGGCATTTCTGACGCTGGTGCTGATCCCGCTGACGACCTCGATTGCGAATGGGCTGGGGTTCGGGATTATCGCCTACGCGGCTTTACATCTTGCGATGGGGAAATTCAACCGGCGGGACTGGCTGCTGTACACGCTTTCGGTGCTGTTCCTGGCGCGGTTCATCTATGTCGCCGGAACGTAGGGTCGAGGGCACACCGGTTTTCATGCCTTGGATCGAAAGACTAGAATCAACCGGGTGAAAACGAGCCTCTTCGATCTTTACAAGGTTGGCATTGGACCTTCGAGCTCGCACACGATGGGGCCGATGCGGGCCGCGCGCCGCTTTGCCGTGGAACTGGAGACCGCGGGTGTGCTGGATCGCGTGGCTGAGGTACGTGTCGATCTGTACGGATCGTTGGCGCTGACCGGACTTGGACACGGGACGGATCGAGCGGTGCTGCTGGGGTTGAGCGGCGAAGAGGCAGCGACGATCGATCCGGCCAGCATCGAGCCAAAACTGGCCGCGATTCGGAGCTCGGGGCGGCTGGCGATTCTGGGGTCGCGTGCGATTCCGTTTCGCGAAGCCGAGCACCTGATTTTCCATCGCGATCAGATGATTCCGCCGGGAGCGGTGACGCAGCATCCGAACGGCGTGCGCTTCACGGCGTTCGATGCGGTGGGAAATGTGCTGATGACCGGCACTTATTTCTCGATTGGGGGCGGATTTATCGTCGCCGACGGAAAAGATGCCGCGCCGAAGGCCGTTCCGGCGAGCGTGGCGGTGCCGCACCCGTTTTCGAGCGCGGCGGAGCTGCTGCGCATGGCCGAGGAGCACGGCGCGCCAATCTGGAAAGTGATGCTGGCCAATGAATCCGCGCTGCGAGAGCCGGAGGATGTGCGCGCCGGCATTCTACGGATCTGGAGCGTGATGCAGGCATGCATCGAACGCGGCATGGCGACGGAGGGGATCCTTCCTGGCGGGCTTGCGGTGAGGCGGCGCGCTATGCGGCTGGCGGAACGATTGCGCAGTAAGGGATCCGTCGATCCGCTGGCGCCGCTGGACTGGGTCACGGTCTACGCGATGGCGGTGAATGAGGAAAACGCCGCGGGCGGGCGCGTGGTAACCGCGCCGACAAATGGCGCAGCGGGGGTGATTCCGGCGGTCGCTCGCTACTATCGGGACTTCATCCCCGGTGCGGATGAGGAGGGCATCCTGCGCTACTTCCTCACCTCGGCGGCGGTGGGGGTTCTGTACAAAGAGAACGCTTCGATCAGCGGCGCGGAGGTCGGGTGCCAGGGTGAAGTGGGCGTCGCGTGCTCGATGGCGGCCGGAGGGCTGGCCGCGGCGCTGGGCGGGACGAACGACGAAGTGGAGCACGCGGCGGAGATCGGCATGGAGCACAACCTCGGCATGACCTGCGACCCGATCGGCGGACTGGTGCAGATTCCGTGCATCGAGCGCAACGCCATGGGCGCGGTGAAGGCGGTGCAGGCATGCCGGATCGCGATGAACGAGACGGAGGGGCACAAAGTTTCGCTGGATCAGGTGATCCGGACGATGTACCAGACGGGGCTGGATATGCAGTCGCGCTACAAGGAGACGTCGCTGGCGGGGCTGGCCTTGAATGTGATCGAGTGCTGAGAGTAGCGTCAACCAGCTCGTGGGGGGGTACCCCCCTCCCCCGGGTGTGTGGCATGTATCTCATTTCATTGGTATCCGCTGGTACCGTAAGTCGGGTATTACCCTCCAGGGCCGGGGCGGGCCGGGCCGCGGGCTCAATCGCCTTGCCGGATTTCAAAGAGCGGTACAGCTTCGCGGCCTGAGCCGAAAGGGAAAAGCTCTGTTGCCCGACGGGCTGAACAGAGCTTTCCTTGCTTTCAGGATGGCTTTTTTGCAGGACTGGATCAAGGGAAATCGAAGGAGCCCATAGTACGGAGGTACCGCCGCCAGAGGTGATCCCCACGCTGGGGCACTCGGCGATCGAGGTGGTCCCGCAAACACGACCCGGCTATTTCGCCAACCTCCTCGATCTTGTAACGGAGATGAATCGTAGTGGTTTGTGTTGGGAGAATCAGCTTACTGTGAAGCGTCCCCAGCAAACCAGGCAGTCGTAGTGCATGGTCACGGCGCCCTCCGATTCGGTTTCTGCGAACAGCTGCCGGATGGCAGCGCGCATCTGGTCGAAACGCGAGTGGCCGGGTTGGGGCATGTAGGAGGCCGAGAGGACGAGACCGAAGAGTTCTTCGAGCGTCAGCGGCCGGGTGTTGGGGATGGTGGCGCAGGCCATCGGCGAAGGCGAAAAGAACTCCGCGAGCCGCTTACGGCCGACGTGCTGCTGCTTCACAGCCCCGTAGTCAACGCCAAATTCCAGAACGAGGCGCTCGTAGCCTAGGTGAAACGGGTCTCCACCCAGACGGCGGTTGTTGTAGAGGACAGCGCACCATCCGCCGGGGATGAGGATGCGCGCAAACTCGGTACGAGTGCGGGACAGATCGAACCAGTGCATGGCCTGCGCTACGGTGATGAGATCGACGGATCGGCTGGGAAGGCCGGTTTCTTCGGCAGTTCCTGGGGCCACGGTCAGTTTCGAGTATTGAGGCTGGAGGGTGGCGCAAGCAGCGCGCATTTCGTCGTTGGGCTCAACCGCAGTGACGGAGAAACCGGCGGCCACGAGGAGCTCGGTGAGGAGTCCGGTGCCGGCCGCGATGTCAGCGATAACCGAATCCGAACCCAAACCGCACTCGCGGCGGAGGAGATCGACGATTGCAGACGGATAGCCGGGGCGGTAGCGGCGGTAGCTCTCGACGCGGCCGGTAAAGCGCTCGGTGGGGGCGGGAAGCATCGGCT
>JBAVUB010000235.1:0-18712 GCA_049696575.1 Acidobacteriaceae bacterium
CGATGCCCGTGTGCGCGCTGAAGCTGACCGAGAAGCTGGCCGAGACTGCGATCCGATCGGAGACCAGTGCTGACGTGACCTTGTCCATCGCCAGGCCGCCGTACTCTTCCGGTACATCGACCGACATGAGGCCCAGCCGACCGGCTTCGAGCAGCAACTCGCGTGTAACCGCGAAATTTTTCGCCTCGATCTCGGCGACCCGCGGCAGGATGGATTTCTCAGCGAATTCCGCCGTGGTGCGGGCGATTTCCCGCTGCTCTTCGGAAAAGTCTTCCGGCGTGAAAATGTCTTCAGGGGCGGCATTCGAGAGAAGAAAGCCGCCGCCGACAGCAGGTTTGGGTGCGGCTACCGTGGCCATAGTTGAGCCTCTGAGAAATCATCGTACGCTGACCGGAACAATCTCACGCGAAACGCGTGTCAGCTCAGGTTTTCGAAAATTCCCGCCGCACCCATGCCGCCCCCCACGCACATGGTCATCAGCCCGTAGCGAGCTTTCCGGCGTGGAAGCTCGCGCAGGATCGTCGCGGTGAGTTTTGCCCCGGTACAGCCGAGCGGATGACCCAGGGCAATCGCTCCGCCGTTGACGTTGACTTTGGCCGGGTCGAGCCCGAGCTGCCGGATGACCGCGAGCGCCTGCGCGGCAAAGGCTTCGTTCAGTTCGATGACGTCGATCTGATCGAGCTTGAGGCCGGCGAGCCTCAGCGCTTTGGGGACCGCGTACACCGGCCCGATACCCATTTCTTCCGGATCACATCCCGCATACGCGAAGGAGACGAAGCGTGCGATGGGCTTGATCCCAAGTTGCGCGGCCCGCTCGGCGGACATGACCACGGCTGCAGCGGCGCCATCGGAAGTCTGCGACGAATTCCCGGCGGTTACGATGCCCTTTGCATGAAAAACTGGCGGAAGCTTCGCCAGCGCCTCGTAGGTGCTGTCAGCGCGCGGTCCTTCATCGATGTTGAAGCTCGTAGTCACGCTTTTGGGCTTGCCTTTCCCGTTTGGGCCGGAAAGCGTCACCGGTACAGGCACAATTTCGTCCTGGAACCTTCCCGCCTCGACGGCAGCAACCGCCTTCCGATGACTTTCAAGCGCGAACCTGTCGGAATCTTCCCGCGAAATCCCATAATGCTTCGCAAGCCGCTCGGCCGTCAGGCCCATGGTGAGGTACGAACCAGGATGGTTCTCGACCAGCCAGGGATTGACGGCGATCTTGTTGCCGCCCATCGGTACGAACGACATCGACTCCACGCCCCCCGCAACGATGACCTCGGCTCCCCCACCACGAATGCGCTCAGCAGCCAGCGCAATGGCCTGCAGCCCCGAGGCGCAAAAGCGATTGATGGTCATCGCGGCCGATCCAACCGGCAGACTGGCGCGGAGAGCAACGATGCGCGCCAGGTTCATGCCCTGTTCGGCTTCGGGCATCGCGCAGCCGAAGATCACGTCGTCGATCTCGCTCAAATCGAGCTGCGGCAACCGATCGAGAGCACCCCGGACAGCAACAGCCCCAAGATCGTCGGGTCTTGTCGAGCGCAGCGCTCCACGCGGAGCCTTCCCCACCGCGGTCCGAACCGAGCTAACGATGACAGCTTCACGCATCGGAATCCACGTCTTCTGTCAAAGGCTCACACCACTCCGCTGCTTCGCGTTCCCGTTTCGCATCCCGAGCCATTGCGGAGTATCCCTCCGTTAGTGCTCTAGAGTCGAAATCATCCATCTAACTACCTCCCTGGGTTATCTGAGCGCATCGGTCAATTCCGCAGCGGCTTGCCGCTCTTCAGCGTATGCGCGATGCGTTCCTGCGATTTGCGCTCCCCGCACAGCGAAAGAAAATGCTCGCGCTCGAGGTCGAGCAAATACTGCTCGCTGACCGGCGCGCCCGGCGTGACGTTGCCACCGCAGAGCACTTCGGCAAGATGCGTGGCGACCGTAACGTCATGATCGCTCGCGTATTCGCCCTGACGCATCATGTAAATGCCGATGCGCAGCGCCGCCAGGACGCTTTCACCGGGAGCAGGAATGTCGGTGATGGGCAGCGGCGCGCGATAGCCAGATTCGGCCAGCGCGACCGCACGCGATTTAGCATCGTGCAGCAGGCGATCCCGGTTCATGGTGATCGCATCCGACGGGCGCAGCAGCCGCAGCTCGCGCGCTTCGTAAGCGGACGTCGAAATCTTAGCGAGCGCGATGGTCTCGAAGATGGTGCGCATCGCGTGATGCAGCTCAACCGAGTCGCCGCGCGCCGCCGTGGGCGCAGCCGCCGTGGCAATTTCGACGGCGCGCAGCGTCATCTCCTTGCATCCGCCTCCAGCAGGAATCAACCCGACCCCGGTTTCGACCAGCCCCATGTACAGCTCAAGGTGCGGCTGACGCACAGCCGCATGCAGCGTCACTTCCGCGCCGCCGCCCAACGCCAATCCAAACGGCGCAACGACCACCGGGCACGTGCAGAACTTAATCGCCTGCGTCATCTCCTGGAACGCGCGAATGTAGACATCGATCTCGTCGAACTCCTCATCCTGCGCGGCCAGCAACAGCTGGACCAGATTCGCGCCCGCGGAGAAATTCGCCGCGTCGTTGGTGATCACGAAACCGCGGAAGTTGCGCACCGCGTCGCTGTCCGGCCGCAGCGTCTTGCGGACGAAGTCGACAATGTCGCCGCCCAGCGCGTTCATCTTGGTGTGGAACTCGATGCACCCGATGCCGTCGCCAACATCGATCAGCGAGGCGCCCGGATTTTCAGCCACAACACCGCCAGAGCGCTTCGCCCGCGTCAGCGTAACGACAGCCGACGGCGGTTCGACCGGTGCGCATTCTCCCGAGCTCGGATCGAAGTACTCCGCCCCATCGCTCCCATACCAGGACGATCCACCCGCCGCCAGCAGCTTCTCCAGCGCGGCCGGCAGCGTGCGGCCCTGAGCTCGCATCTTCGAAGCAGTCTCAGTAACGCGCGCAGCATCCCACATCTCAAACGGCCCAAGTTCCCAGTTGAACCCTGTACGCATAGCGCGGTCGATGTCGGCGACGCTGTCGCTGATCTCGCCGATACGGTTCGCGGCATAGAGCCACAGGTCGGGGAGAATCTGCCAGTAGAACGCCGCAGCCTTGTCTTTCTCCGGATTGCCGCCAAGCAGCCCGCGAATCCGCTCCGGCAGCGACTCTATATTCTTCGCAAGATCCAGCGCCGGAATCTTCGGCTTCTGCGCAGGCCGGTACTCGAGAGTGGCCAGGTCAAGCACGAGGCGTTCGTCGCCCTCCCCACCCTTTTGCTTTCTGTAGAAGCCCTGACCGGTTTTGTCGCCGAACCATTTGCGTTCGAGCATCTGCTCCAGAAACCCGGGAAGCTGCAGATCCGAGCGCTCGTCTCTGACATTGGCCGCGAAGTTACGAACCACGCTGCCCAGCACGTCGAGGCCGACCATATCGGCGAGCCGAAACGTTCCGGTTTTCGGCCAGCCCATCGGCCTACCGGTCAATGCGTCCACTTCCTCGATGCTCAGCCCTTGCTGCTGCATCACGCGAATCGTATTGAGCATCGAGAATGCGCCGATGCGGTTCGCGATAAAGTTGGGCCGGTCGTTGGCGGGAACCACAGATTTGCCAAGTTGAATCTCGGCAAACCGGGTGATCGATTCGATCGCCGCTGGATCGCTGTCGGGCGTGGCGATGATTTCGAGCAGCTGCATGTAGCGCGGCGGATTAAAAAAATGCGTCCCAAACCAGCGGCGGCGCAGTTCCTGCGGCAGAGCCTGCGCAATCTCGCCGACCGGCAGTCCGCTGGTATTCGTGGTCAGGATCGCATCCGGACGCAAATGCGGCGCAACGCGAGCCAGCAAGCTCCGCTTGACCTCCAGATTCTCAGCGACGGCTTCGATCACCCAGTCGCAATCCGTCAGCTTCGCCAGGTCGTCGTCGAAATTGCCGATCGTGATCCGCGCCGCAAACTCGGGCGCAGCCAAAGCCGCAGGTCTGGACTTCTTCAATCCTTCGACAGCCTGCGCGGCGAGGTTGTTAGTCTCGCCGGGTTGCGCCATATCCAGCAGAAGCACCGGAAACCCGGCGTTCGCGATATGCGCAGCGATGCGCGATCCCATGGTGCCCGCGCCCAGTACGGCGATGCGGCGGATCGGATAAGCCGCCGCCTGCGAAGGGCTGGCGGCTGCGGACTCCGCGACCGATGAAGCGTGCATGGAAGGGTTCTCCCCGTAAAAGGCTAACCCAACACCCTATCCGATTCGCGCGTTCGTTGCGAGGCGCCTCAGTGAACCTGGCCCGCTGCATTTTCCAGAACCACATCCGAGAGCACCGCCGTATCGGACGTGGTGGGCAGATGCGAGCAGAAGCCGATCCCCACATAAAAAGGCGCGTCGAGATGGAGCTGGATCGGCGGCCCGAACTGATGCATCGGCTCGCCTTCGAGGCTCACGAAGAGCGCAAACGAGTCGCCGCGTTTTTCAATCCCAATGCGTTTTGCTATCACCGGCACCAGGCTGTCAGGCGAAGCCCCGCCCGGTCGACCGCGCCCACCGATGCGATACTCCATATCTTTCACGCGAACATCTTTCTCCGGCCGCTCGGCCAGGTGGATCATGCCCAGACCATGCAGCGCAACGATGGCTTCCTGCGAGTCGTCGTCGAGGCTTTGCCGGATGACCAACACAGCTTTGCGGTCGCCATAACCTTTCGGGTCGGGAAACGCAATGTCAGCTGCCAGGGAAACATCGCCGGACATCTTCTTCCACAGGTACCGGAACTCGTCGCGCGTGTACCAGATGTTATAGCCGGCAGAGTGGATGGTGTACGCGCCGTTGGCTGCGTCGTAGCTCGCGCTGCCAGGCACCAGAGCGCTGCCAACATCCGACTGGCCGTCGAAGATTCCAATCGGCGCGTTGAAGTTCGTGCTCGGGCGATGGAAGTCTGGTGGCGGTGCAACCTGTGCGTGCGTGGCCGAACCCGGCTGCGCCCAATCCGGCGCCTGAGGAATGCTCGCGGCACTTTGCGCGCCCGCATAAGAGACCCATAGCATCGCGCACAGCGTGAAAAGAACACCCCATCGCCACACGACAAGCTTCATACGGCATCACCTCGAACCGGATTGTAGCGCGCTGCAGACCCACGTTTTACAATCGCGTGACGTTCCTGCAGTCGCCACCGGCGTCCAACCCTTGTGACCGCGCAAGTCACTGCCCATTGGCTGGCCTTACTCCTCGTCCTGTCGGCCGCGCAGGTTGCCCCGCAGCGCGATCCGCGCGGTCACTACGCTGCGCCCGTTCCTGGCCAGCCTCTCTGCACGCTGCAAATTCACGTCACCGGCTTTCGCAACGATGACGGCACCGCAGGCGGTGTGGTTTTTTCTTCTCCTGACGGCTGGCCGAGCGACCGATCCAAAGCGGTCGTGCAGGGTGGCTTTCCCATCGCCGATCGACAAGCGACCGAAACCTTTCAGGTCGTTCCAGGCCGCTTTGGAGTCGTCGTGATCCACGACGAAAACTCCAACATGAAGCTGGACAGGAATCTCTTCGGAATCCCCAAAGAGGGATTCGGATTCTCCCATAATCCCGGTGTATTTTGGTCGGCGCCGTCGTTCCAGTCTGCGGCTGTGCCGGTCGCCTGTCCAGCGACGCAGATCGAGATCCGGCTCATTTACAAGTGACGCGCCACAGAGTCCGCGAGCGAATCAGGCTGCCGTGCCACCCGCGCTCGGTGCCTGCGCGGCCGTGTTCCCGCCGGGATTCACCAGGTCGCGCAATTCTTTGCTGGGCTTGAAGTAGGGAACCTTCTTGGCCGGTACCTCCACCTTGGTCCCGGTTTTCGGATTGCGTCCAATGCGCGGCTTGCGCTGACGAATGCGGAAGCTGCCAAAACCGCGAATCTCGATTTTGTCGCCGGACTTGAGCGCTCCGATGACCGAATCGAAAATAGTCTCCACAATGGTTTCGCTGTCGCGCCGCGTCAGGTCGCCCAGTTTCGTCACTTCCTCAACAAGATCGGCTTTCGTCATAGTGGGGGTTGCTCCGATTGGGGTTTGCCCTCTGTCCAACATAGTAGATGCAATCTCTTTGGCTTGCAAAGTCAAGGATTTGCGGGATTTTTAGCCAGGCCTGGTGAGCCCTGGAATCCAGCCCGTCCCCTTGCCAAACCGGCTGGACGCCTCGCCAATCCGCTTTAGCGCCATAGAAAATAGAACCCTGCGCGCCGCTCCACCAATTTGCTGGGTTCGTGGATCAGATCGTCGGTGTTCGAGATCAGATCCCAGATGGTTTTGCGGTGAAAAATGGGCTTAACCACGCTGGGCTCGCCCGCAATCCCCACCGATTTTGCAGTGTCCAGCAGCGCAACGCGGAAACCGCCCTCCTTGTCGATCAGGTGCAGCGGCACTGCCTGTTCGCCGGTCCAAACCTGTCCCGTGGCCAGCGACTTAATGTCGTTGGCCGGCAGATGACGGCCATTGGCGACGTCGGCGATGAACTGGCCGTACATGTTGTCCACCAGTCCCTGGAAATAGACCTTTTCCTCCGGTGTCATGGCGTGCGATGGATCGCCAGCGTCCTTCAGCGTGCCGGCATGGATGACCTCAGGCTTCAGCTTGGCCCACGTGAGCAGATCGCCGTAATTGGTCCACTCCATGATGACGCCGATCGAGCCGACCACACTCGCGTCGTTGGCGTAGATTTTGCTGGCGGCCGACGCAATGTAGTAAGCGCCGCTGGCGCCGACGCTCTCGATCGAGGCAACCACCGGCTTTTTCTTCTCATCGCGAATGCGCAGAACCTCGTGATAAATCTCCTGCGAAGGCGCCGCCGCGCCCCCTGGCGAGTCGATGTGCAGGATGATGGCCTTGATGGAACTGTCCTGGTCGTACTTGCGAAGCTGCTCGACCGTGGCATCGGCGGAAAGGATTTCGCCATCTATGTCGATAACGCCGATGTTGTCGTCGCCGAGGGAAGAAAATCCGTCGTCCTCGCCGCCGAGTGCGCGCGCGGCGGTATACATGAGCAGCGACGCGACCAGCACAAACGCCAGCACGAGGACGCCGCCGACCACGAACCAGATCCATACGCGGCGCCGGCGCGGCGCAGGAACCGCGGTAACAGGGGATTGTGGAGCGCCGGTAACGGGTGTAAGTGGCTCTTCCATAAGGGCGAGTTTAGCACTGGCCAGGCCCTGATTGGGGTTTGGCCGCAACCACGAAATGGGCGTATGATGACCAATACATCCCCTGTACAACTTGAGTCTTTCTGCGACGACGGCCTTCTTGCCGGGTCTAACACTGTAGTGTTTTGCGTGGGATAATAAAACGATTGAGCCAAAACGTGACTCCTCAATACAGCATCGTGATTCCGGCCTACAACGAAAGCGCTCGCATCGGACGCGCGCTCACCGAAGTTCTGCGCACCCTCGACGAGAAGCACTGGGATGCCGAAGTGCTGGTGGTCAACGACGGCTCGACGGATAACACCGGCGCCATCGTCGAATCGTTTGTGGCAAAAGATCATCGCGTGCGGCTGCTCCAGAACGGCACCAATCGCGGCAAGGGTTACAGCGTGCGCAACGGGCTGCTGCACGGCACCGGCAACATCGTCATGTTCACCGACGCCGACCTTTCTTCGCCGATGCCCGAAGCAGAGCGGCTGTTCGCGGCCATCCGCGACGGCGCCGATGTGGCCATCGGCTCGCGCTGGCTGGGGACAAGCCGGCAGACGATCCATCAGCCCCTGTACAGGCAGTTTTTCGGGCGCTGCTTCAACCTCGTCACGCGCATGATTATGCGGCTGCCGTTTGCGGACACGCAGTGCGGCTTCAAGGCGTTTCGGCGCGGCGCGGCGCAGACTATTTTCCAGCTGCAGCGCATCGAGCGCTGGGGCTTCGACCCGGAAATTCTCTTTATCGCCCTCAAACGCGGCTACAACATCAAAGAGGTCCCGGTTACGTGGGGTCACGACGAGCGGTCGCGGATGAGTTACCTGCGCGATGGCATCAAGATGCTGGAAGAGCTGCTGTACGTCCGCTGGAACTCGCTGGTCGGCGTCTACAACCGCAAAGTCAGCGATCTGGCCCCCGAACGCGGATAGCTGCATTAGCTGCACCCCCCGGAGCACAGAAAATCAGCCGCCCCGGGCATTTCCGCGCTCTTCATCCAAATGTGGAAAATTTGTCAAGCTTTGTGGCCGCAGTACCAAAGTTTTATCCTTGATTCCACACGGCTTCCACCACAATACCCTCAAAGAATTTTGGCGAGTTTTACCCTCAGACTTGGTATCCTGATAATAGGGGATAAGAAATAAAAGGCCGCGCCCGAGCGCGGCCTTTTCCGTCCCCAAAGCAATCCCGTGCCTGTCCCAACCCAACCCGGCTGCCCGACCCGCGACAGCCTCACCGCCGCCGTGTCTTGCCCCCGAAGCGACCGCCTCTGTAACAGAAACGGCCGCTTCTATGACAAAGACAGCCGCCTGTGCTACAAACGCGACCGCTTGTGTAACAAAGACGGCCGTCTCGCAATTGTTCTGTTTTCAAATACATCCGCCCCCACAGCCTGTTGTCGAGTTCGACAATACAAAGCCAACCCAAGCCAAATCAATCACATGACCAAAACAGGGGGGGGAGGGGGGCGCGCACCCCACTTTAGAGTTGGCTCCCAGCTCCTGGCTCCCAGCTCCCGGCTGTGAGTCAGATGTTCAGCGGATGAGCTTCAGTGTTGAAGACGGTTTTGTGCAGGTCGATGCGGTCGGGATCAGCCAAAAGCAGATAGAGGTACTTGAGCGTCTCGGCAAAGAAGAAGCTTTCCATGTCGTCGCGCTGGGTCTTGGTTTCGACGCTGGAAAGTGCGGCAAAAGCTGAGGGCGTGCGGCAGTACTGGACGATGCTGGAGTAGAAAGTCATGCCCATCTGCCGGTATTTCGGGTCGCGCGTGAAGTAGTAGAGGTAGTAGTCCGATTCGATGTTTTCTGGGCGGAGTTCGTAACCGGCACTGAGATCTTTCATGGTGGTGTAATCGATCAGCTCAGGCTCGATGCCGAAAGTCGTCCACATTTTGTAGTCGGAGTCCTGGAGTTTGCCTGCGCGGTCGAGATCGCCGGAAAGCGCAAGCTCGGCGGGGAAGAAGGCGGCGAGCGCTCCATATTCAGTGCCAGTGCGGGCGCCAGTAGTGCGGTCAGCTTCGCCGTACCAGAAGCTGGTGGTTCCGTCTGCATTCGTAACAGTCTGTGCGACGTATAGGTTGAGCGCGGCGACACTTTGCTCCCACATGCGATGGCAATCCTCGTCGCCGAAGAGCTTCCAGGCTTTCAGCATGTATTCGTAGAAGGAGTCGGAGCCGCCGTTGATGTTGGCGGTGTTGCCGGTCCACTGGCCGGTGCGGACGTTGATCTGGTCACCGAAGAGTCCGATGACCGAGCGGCGGTTGTAGAGCTCGACCATGGCGCGCTTGGCCTTGTCGTAGTAGATGGGCTTGTGGGTGAGTTTGCTGAGCGTGCCGAACTCGAGCAGGAGCGTGCCGATTTCGGCGGGGTTGGTGTCTTCGCCGCGAACCGCACTGGTCTTCAGGTTGACGTTGACATACGGCATGCCGGTTGGCGAGTTGAAAGCGGGAAGAAGGCGGGTGCCGAGGTCGTCAGCGAGCGCGAGGAGGCGTTTGTCGCCGGTAAGTTCGTAGGAACTTTGCAGCGCGCCGAGAAGGCGGATGGTGATTTCGAAATTTTTGACGTAGATGTCCTTATCGAAGGACAGGTGAGTGTCGATGTAGCGGCGGTCTTCGTCGGCCTGCTGCGTGAGGCCCATCACGATCATGGTGTCGAGGGCGTCGACCTGGGTCATGAGCAGCGACGAGCCGTACCAGTCGAAAGGCTGGTTGGTAAGTGGGCGCAGCTCGTCGTGACCCCACGCATATTGGCGGTAGCTGTTCCAGGCGTGGAGAAACTGCGCGCGGATCTGGGTGGCCATTTCCTGCTGCGAGGGCACAGGCGTGGTTTGGGGAATGGCGAGGGCGGGAACGAGCAGGAAAAAGGGGAGGGCGGATTTGATCATGATTAGGTGGTGCTCGATTTCAGCATTTGTTCCGCGTGACGCAGCGAAGTTTCCGTGACCGTGGCGCCGCTGATCATGCGGGCAATTTCTTCGGCGCGTTCCTGCGGCGTGAGCAGGCGGATGGAGGTCTGCGTGCGGCGCTGCTTCTCCCGCTTCTCGATGAGGAGATGCTGATCGGCGAAGGCGGCGATCTGCGGGAGGTGGGTGACGCAGAGGACCTGCTGGACGCGCGAGAGCGCCTTGAGCTTCTGGCCGACAGCTTCGGCGGCGCGGCCTCCAATGCCGATGTCGATTTCGTCGAAGACCAGCGTGCGTGGGACCTGGACTTTGCGTGCACGGCTGCGATTGGCGCCTTCTTCGACGCTGACTTTGAGCGCGAGCAGGACGCGGGACATTTCGCCGCCGGAAGCGATCTGGTCGAGGGGCTGGATGGGCTCGCCGGGATTGGTGGCGATACGGCACTCGACTTCGTCCCAGCCATGCGCGGTCCAGACGGACGAGTTTTCATTCGGAGTGACGGCGATGGAGAAGCGGGCCTTCATGGCGAGGTCGTTGATCTGGGATTCGGCGAGCTTCTCCAGTTTTTTGGCGGCGGTGGCGCGCTCGGAGGTGACGGCACGAGCAGCTGTTTGATAAGCAGCGGCCGCCTTCTCGAGGTCCGCACGCAGTGCCTTGAGGATTGCGTCCCGATTCTCGATTTCGGCCAGCTTGTCCGCGGCTTCTTCGCCAAAGGCGATGACTTCGGCGAGGGTCGCGCCGTATTTGCGCTTGAGGCGGTCGAGGAGGGCGAGGCGATTTTCGATTTCGGCGAGGCGTTCGGGCGAAGCATCGATGCGATCGGCGTAATCGCGGACGGTGGCGCTGATGTCCTGAACGATGGCGCGCGTGGAGGCGAGTTGCTGGGCGGCTTCGGCGAACTGCGCGTCGTAGCGGGCGAGTTCTTCGAGGTGCTTTTGAGCGGCCTGGAGGGTCGATTCGGCCGAGACATCGTCATCGTAGAGGACGTTGTCGACGCAGGTCGCGGCGGCGTGAAGTTTTTCTGCATTCGCGAGAACGCGCTTCTCGGTTTCGAGGGCTTCGTCTTCGCCGGCTTCGGGAGCGGCCGACTGGATCTCGCGGGCCTGGAAGCTCCACAGATCGGCGAGGCGGAGGCGGTCCTGCTCGTCGTGCTCGAGCTCGGTAAGGCGATCCTGGATTTCGCGCCAGTGGGAGTAGGCGTCGGAAACGGCGTCAGTGGAGACAGCGCCGAAGCGGTCGAGGAGGATGCGCTGCTGGGCGGGATCGAAGCCGGAGACGGTTTCCGACTGCGCGTGGACGAGGGCGAGCTCGGGAGCAAGAGCGCGCAGGACAGCGACGGTGGCGGGCTGATTGTTGACGTACACGCGGCCCTTGCCGTCGGCGAGGATTTCGCGGCGAAGGATGACCTGGTCGGCATCCATGTCGAGACCATTGGCTTCGAGGATGAGCTCAGCGCCGGGCGTGGATTCGAAGACGCAGGAGAGGACGGCGCGGTCGGCTCCGTGACGGATGACACCGGTGGAGGCTTTCTGGCCCATGAGCAGGGCGAGGGCGTCGACGAGGATGGACTTGCCTGCGCCGGTTTCTCCGGTGAGGAGATTGAGGCCGGGACCAAAGCCGGCGCTGGCTTGATCGATGACGGCGTAGTTCTCGGCTCGGAGTTCGAGCAGCATGGGAGTACAGGGTACAGGGTACAGGGGACAGGGTACAGAGGGCGGGCGGCGGGCACCGAGCACTGGGCACAGAGAAAGGCACCACACAGAGCACAGAGTCATAGGGTGCTGTTGCTGTTTTGGGGTTGGTAACGGTCTAATGCTGGTTATGCGGGAACCGATTCGGGTCGGACTGGTTGGATTTGGTTTGGCGGGGAAGGTTTTTCACACCGCCGTGATACGGGCAACGCCAGGACTGGAGCTGGCGTCCGTGGTGGAGCGCAGCGGCGAGGAGGCGGCAAAGCTGCATCCGCCGGTTCACGTGGCGCGGTCGCTGAAAGAGATGCTGTGCGACGTGAGTATCCGGCTGGTGGTGATCGCGACGCCGAGCTATTCGCACGATGAGCTGGCGCAGCAGTGTTTGCGGGAACAGCGGCATGTGGTGGTGGACAAGCCGTTCGCGCTGAAATCAGAGGAAGCGGCGGCGCTGATCAGAATGGCGCGAGAGCGCAGGCTGGTGGTGGCGCCGTTTCAGAATCGGCGCTGGGACGGGGATTACCAGACGGTGCGCCAGGTGATTGCGAGCGGGGAGTTGGGGCGGCTGGTGACGTATGAATCGCACTTCGATCGCTTTCGGCCGCAGCCGCGGGTCGACGTTTGGCGGGAGAGCGGGGGACCGGGAAGCGGGATTCTTTTCGACCTGGGGCCGCATCTGATCGATCAGGCGCTGGGCTTATTTGGGCCGCCGACGAGCCTGTACGCCGATGTGCGCATCGATCGGGAAAACGGGGCGGCGGACGACGCGTTCGATCTGCGGTTCGAGTATCTGGCGGGGCGCCGCGTAACTGTGGTGCTGCGGTCGACGCTGACGGCGTGCATCGCGGGGCCGCGCTTCCTTCTGCATGGGACGCGGGGGAGCTTTGTGAAATGGGGTCTGGACCCGCAGGAGGATCAGCTGAAGGCGGGGATGAGTTACGATGCGCCGGAGATGGGCCAGGATCCCGAGAGCGCGTGGGGCGAGCTGCGGTCGCTGGACGGCGGGGTACGGAAGATTCCTACCTTGCGGGGCGACTATCGCGGCTTCTACGAAAACGTGCGCGACGCGATCGAAGGCAAGGCGGAGCTGGTGGTGAAGCCGGAGCAGGCGTGGCGGGCAACACGGCTGATCGAGCTGGCGCGGGAGAGCAGTGGGCAGGGCAGGCGGCTGAGGGTGGACCTGAGCGGACAGCCGTAGGCAGGGGACAGGGTACAGGGTGCAGGTAGGCGTGCGGCTGATAGCCGATGGCTTGTTGCCAGTCGATGGTCACTCGTTGCGGAGGACCTGCATGGGTTCGACTTGGGCGGCGCGGCGGGCGGGAATGAGAGCGGCCAGCAGGGCAGCGACCACCAGCAGCGCGATGCTGCCGGCGATGGCAACCGGATCGGCGGCGCTGGTTTCATAGAGCAGGCTGTGGACGTAGCGGCTGGCGGCGAAGGCCAGAGCGAGGCCGGCGACGATGCCTCCAGCGACGGGCAGCGCGGCCTGGCGGGCGACAAGGGACATCAGGCTGGATTTTTCGCAGCCGAGGGCGATGCGGATGCCGAACTCCTGCTGACGCAGGGAGACGGAGTAGGCCAGCACGCCGTAGATTCCCAGCAAAGCAAGGAGCAATGCCGCGGCACCGAAGCTCGAGAGCAGAAGGGTCTGGAAGCGCTCCGTAGAAACCGAGTCGGAAACCTGCTGGTCGAGAGATTTGAGCGTGGGGATAGCAACCTGGGGATCGACACCCCAGATGGCGCGGCGAATGGAGGGCGCGAGGCCGGCGGTGGCCTGGGCGCTGCGGACGAGGAAGGTGACACGCCACCATGGACTCTGCCAGTAGGGGATGTAGATCATGGGCGCGGCATGGTCGAGCTGGTTGATGCGGGCATCGGCGAGGATGCCAACGACGGTGAATTTGACTGATGGGTCGTTGGTCGTGAAGACGTGGCCGATGGGGTTGGTATCGGGAAAGATAGTGCGGGCGGCTTCCTGGGAGATAAGGACGTTGGTGGGGTGGTTCTTATCGTCGAGGCTGAGGTCGCGGCCGGCGAGGAGCGGGATGCGGAGGGTGGTGGCGTAGCTGGGGCTGATCCAGCGGATGTTGGCGGTGGGCTCGTGGCCTGCCGGAACGGGGTGGTCGGGGCGCAGGACATCGTCGATCCAGGTGTCGCCGCCGAGGGGAAGCTCGGAGATCATGGCCACGGACTGCACGCCGGGAATCTGGGCGAGAGCAGCGAGAGCGCGGTCATCGAATGCGGCGCGGGAGGCGCCGGTTTTGTCGGTGGTGTCTCCATACTGGGGCGCGTAGAGAAAGGCGCGGGCGATGGTGATGCGGCTGGAGTCGAAATTACGGTCCTGGTTAAGCAGTGTGGAGAAGCTGCGGACTAGCAGGCCGGTGACGACGAGCAGCGCGACGGTGCAGGCGACTTCAGCGGCGACCAGGAGATGGCGAGTGCGCCGGCTTTCGCGTCCGGTAGAAATGCGGACGGAACTGGTTTGCATGGCCGACTGCGGATCGACGCGCATGGAGCGGAGAGCGGGCAGCAGTCCGAAGAAAAGCGCAGTGAGAATGGAGAGGCCGGCTGCGGCGAGGAGGACGGGCCAGGAGACGTGGATGGCGCTGAGGCGCGGGAGGCCCTGAGGTGCGGCGGCGATAAAGAGCTGAACGCCGGCGAAAGAGAGCAGGATGCCGAGTGTGCCTCCGATAAGGGCGAGGACCAGGGAATCGGCGAGGGCGGACCAGACGAGGCGATCACGGCCTGCACCCAGGGCTGCACGGACGGCGAGTTCACGTTCGCGTGAGACAGCGCGGGCGAGCTGCAGGTTCGCGAGGTTGACACAGCCGATGAGCAGGATGGCGCCGACGGCGGCGAGCAGCAGCCAGAGCGCGGTGCTCACCTGTCCGGCGACATCGACGATGAGGGGAATGACCAGCACGGTGGGATTGGTGGAGAGGTGGCGGGCTTTGTTGAAAGCGGACTGGATGGTGGCCAGCTCGGTCTGCGCCTGTTGCGGGGAGACGCCGACGCGGAGGCGACCGATCGCCATGAAATTGTAATCGCCCTCGTCGTCTAACTGGCTGGCGTAGATGACCAGGGGATGGAAGATCACGTAGGGTTCTTCGGCGCTCTGTGCCGTGGTTGAGTACATTTCGCTGACGCGGGGAAAGGAGAATCCCTGCGGCAGCACGCCGACGACGGTTTCCGGCTGGCCGCCGCTGCGGATGGTTTGGCCGACGGCGGCAGGATCGCCGTGAAAATAGCGCTGCCACGCGCTCCAGGAGAGGATGACTTCGCTGTCGTGGCCCTTGGTGGCTTCAATGGGAAGGAAAGTGCGGCCGAGGATGGGGTGGACGCCGAGGACGTCGAAGAAATTGGGTTCGACGTCCATGCCGCTCACGATTTCGGGGTGATCGGTGGCCACAGAGAGGCTGAAGCCGTGGTTTTGGAGGAGGGAGACGCCGGAGAAGGTCTTTGTGCTGGCCTGCCAGTTGAGGAAGTGATTGATATTGTCGGGCAGCGGGCTCGAACCGAGATCGGGCAGGTACTCGCGCAGCATGACGAGGCGGTCGGGGCTGGCGAAGGCGAAGGGCTTGAGCAGGACCGAGTCGACGACGGAGAAGATGGAGGTGACGGCGCCGATGCCGAGAGCGAGGGTGAGGATGGCGGTGATCGCGAATCCCGGCGATTTGCGAAGGGTGCGGGCGCTGAAGCGCAGGTCGTGCAGGAAGTTCGGCATGAAGGCCTCGGGTGGTGTCAGTGAAGTATGGAGCACATGATAGGCCAAAGACCCGGGCACCGGGCACCGGGAATCGGGCACAAAGACAGGGCATAGAGAACAGGCAACAGAGGATGGTGTCCGGGAGCGGACGGAGGTGTTCGGGGATGGACGACTGAGCGCCGGGCACTCGCCACAGATCACGGTAGAATGCGCCCATGCCGAAACAGCATTTTTACTTCAAGCTGATTCCGCCGCGGCCGAGCTTTGCGGTGGATGCGAGTGCGGAGGAGCTGGCCCTCATGAAGACGCATTCGGATTATTGCGGGGAACAGTTTCGAGCGGGGAAGCTGTTGCTGTATGGTCCCGTGCTGGCGCAGGAGGGGGCGTTTGGCGTCGCGATTCTTGAAGTGCAGAACGAAGCCGAGGCGCGGCAGTTTGGGGAGAACGATCCTTCGGTGCTGGCGGGGCTGAACCGCTTCGAGATTTCCCCGATGCGGGTGAGCGGAAGCCAGGCATCGGGCAACAGGCAGTAGAAGAGGGAACCGGATCCAGGACACGATCCACGCGGCGCGCTCCGATCAGGGTTGGAAGACAAGGCGGGCGCCTTCGGGGGTGTTCCAGAGCTTTTCGACGTCGCTGAGAGGCGCGGTGATGAGTTTGATCCGGAACGGGCTTTTTGCAGCTTCCTGAAGAATGCTGCGAAGAGACTCGAAGATTTTCTCCATCGAGACGCTGCCAAATCCGCTGCCGAGGAGTTCGAGGCCGGAGCTGCGCAGGGCGGCGGCGTCGAGGCTGATGGTGGGACCGGCGCTGTTGCCAATCTGAACGTAACGGAGGCGTCCGGCGGCGTGGTCGAGTCCTTTTTGGACGATGGCGGCGAGGAGAGCTTCGGCCGGTGCGCCCCAGAGGTAGTCGAGGATGACGTCGATGCCCTGATTGATTTCGGCGCGGAAGGCGGCGACGAGGGCTTCGCGGTCCTGGTTGAGGGAGATGGTGGCGTCCGCGCCGAGGTTTTTGGTTTCTTCGAGAGCCTGAGGATTGCGGCCCACGGCGACGACCCGTTTTGCGCCGAGGCGGCGGGCGATCTGCACCGCGAGATGGCCGGCGGATCCGGTAGCGCCGAGGATGAGGGTACTTTCGCCAGGAGCGAACTGGATGCGCTGGGTGAGCGCCGCCCAGGAAGACATGGCGGGATTGATGAGGGCGGCAACGGTCGTGTCGTCGATGTTGGCGGGCAGAGGCGTACACAGCGCGAGCCTCGAAATGGAGCGGTCGGCGAAGGTTCCGTAGGGAGGGTGCGTTGCGCCGAAGAGAACGCGGGTTCCGTCAGCGGTGCGGCCGACACCGTCGACTCCTGGAATCAAGGGCAGCTGGCCGGTGCTGCCGTAGTGCGCTCCCCTGGCGAGAGATTTGACGATGGGATGGAGTCCAGCGGCGGTGACGTCGATGAGGACTTCATCGGCGGAGGGAACGGGGTCGGGGAAGGTTTCGTAACGGGGTGGCTGATCGTAAGAATGGACGACGGCGGCGTTCATGAACGGTTCTCCCGAAAATACTGTAGCGGATTCTGCGGGCGTCGCAACCGTGCAGGAGAGCACGGTCGCCGAATTGGCCTAAGCTGGCACATGGGAAAAAAACGGATGGACGCGAAAGCTGCGGCGCGGGAACGGTTTAATGCAGAGCGGGCGGGACTGATCGAGCTGAGCCATCGGATTCACGCGGATCCCGAGCTGGGGTTCGAAGAGGAGCGGGCCTCGAGGTGGCTGTGCGAGTCGCTGGATGCGGTGGGGTTCGAAGTGGAGCAGGGGATCTGCGAACTGCCGACGGCGTTTCGGGCGACGGCGGGGTCAGGGCCGCTGCACATCGGGATCTGCGCGGAGTACGACTGCCTGCCGGGGATTGGGCATGCGTGCGGGCACAACATTATTGCCGCGTCGGCGGTGGGCGCGGCGCTGGCCGCGGCGAAGGTGGCGGATGAGGTGGGGTTGACGATCAGCGTGATCGGGACGCCGGCAGAAGAAGTGGGCAACGCGAGCGGGAAGATTCTGATGCTGGAGCGGGGCGGATTCGATGGGATCCACGCAGCGATGATGGTGCATCCTGCGCCGTTCGACATGTTGCGGGCGAAGATTATCGCGGCGTCGATGTTCGAGGTAGAGTGCACAGGAAAGGAATCGCATGCGTCGGCGTTTCCGGAGTTGGGCGTGAATGCGGCGGACGCGCTGACCATCGCGCAAACGGCGCTGGGACTGTTGCGGCAGCATATTCGCTCGACGGATCGGATTCATGGCATCGTGACGAACGGCGGGTCCGCGCCGAATGTGGTTCCGGCGCACACGTCGGCGAAATACATCATTCGCTCGGAGACGCTGGATCAGCTGGCGGAGCTGCGGCCGAAGATTTACCGATGCTTTGAGGCGGGCGGGCTGGCGACGGGCGCGAAGGTGAAGATCACAGGCGGCGACAAGCCGTATGCGGAGATGCTGCACGATGACGAAATGGCGGCGCTGTATCGGGCGAACTCGGAGGCGCTGGGACGGCCGTTTCCGAATCTTGGGGAGTGGGAGACGCGGCCAACCGGATCGACGGATATGGGGAATGTCTCGCGGGCGATGCCGTCGATCCACCCGATGATCGGGATCAATTCATTGCCGGCGGTGAATCATCAGCCGGAGTTCACGGCGCACTGCGTCACGGCGGACGCGGACAAGGCGATGATCGACGGCGCTCTCGCGATGGCGTGGACGTGCGTGGACATGGCGACGAACGCGGGCATCCGGGAGCGGCTTCTGGGGCGTGGCGCCAGCCAGTAGACGGAGAGTTTGGCGAAAACCGGATTGACGGGGACCGGGAGCGAGGCTAGACTGGCGCCCATCCCTGACAGGGTGTCTGCACAAGGGGATCGTGATCCTGCGCGGGGGCGGCCGCAGGGCAGATTCGGTGTGGAGGCGCTTATGCGATCGACAGCGACGCTGTTTTTGATCCTCATGCTGGCGGGCGGTTCGGCCTCAGCGAAGCAGCACTGCAGCGCGAAAAACATCGACAAGTCCAGCGGGTATTGCACGGTGCCGGATTCGGCGCTGACCCCGGGGGAGATGAACGCGTCGCTGGTGTGCGTTTCGAACGAGGAACGGCCGCGCGACGTAACCGATGCGGAGAAGAAGGCGATCCTGGCCGCTTATGGCTGGCCTGCGGGCACCGATCCGGACTCCGGCGAGTTCGACCACTGGTTCCCGCACTGGATGGGGGGATCGGATACGCAGAAGAACATCTGGTT
>JBAVUB010000236.1:0-8202 GCA_049696575.1 Acidobacteriaceae bacterium
GTCCACGCGGATGTTCGCGCCCATGCGCACCAGCTCCTGCACATGCATGAAGCGGTTCTCGAAGATGTTTTCCTGCACCATCGACGTCCCATCCGCCTGCGTGGCCAGCGCCATGTACTGGGCCTGCATATCGGTGGGAAATCCGGGGTACTCCTCCGTCGAAAGATCCGCGGCCTTGAGCGCGCCGTCACTCCGCACCCGAATCTGATCCTTCGCGATCACATCGACGCGCACGCCGCATTCCTGCAGCTTCCCCATGATCGCGGTCAGATGCCCGGGATTGCAGTGCGCTACGCACAAGTCTCCGCTCGTGATCGCGCCCGCTACCAAAAACGTTCCTGCCTCAATGCGGTCCGGATTGATGCGGTGCCTGGCGCCGTGCAACTTGTCGACGCCCTTCACGCGGATCGTCGAAGTGCCGGCTCCGTGAATCTGTGCGCCCATCGCGGTCAGCAGCGCCGCCAGGTCCGTCACCTCCGGCTCGCGCGCGCAGTTCTCCATCACCGTTTCACCCTCGGCCAGGGTCGCCGCCATCAGCAGGTCTTCGGTTCCGGTCACGGTGATTTTGTCGAAGACAATGTGCGCGCCCTTCAGCCTCTCCGCCCGCGCCTCGATATACCCGTGCTCGTAACTGATCTTCGCGCCCAGCGTCTCCAGGCCTTTGGTGTGCAGGTCGATCGGCCGCGCCCCGATCGCGCATCCTCCCGGGATCGAAACCCGCGCCACGCCCATGCGCGCCACCAGCGGCCCCAGTACCAGCGACGAAGCCCGCATGGTCTTCACAATTTCGTACGGCGCCGTCGGATTCGTAATCGTCCGGCAACTGATCGTCGTCCGGTGTTGCGCCCGCCCGTAACCCAACTCCACCTCGGCGCCCATCGCCGTCAGCAGCTTCCGCTCTGTCTCGATGTCCCGCACCTGAGGAATGTTTTCCAGCACCACTTCGTCTTCGGTCAGGAGCGCCGCGGCCATCGAGGGCAGCGCGGAATTCTTCGAGCCGCTTACCCGGATCGTCCCGAGGAGCGGATTGCCGCCGCGAATGACAAATTTGTCCATGGCCGTCTCTTCAGATTAAATGCGAAGTCGCGAAAAAAGATGCTGCTCGGATCGAAGTGCCGGACAGACCCCGGATTCGCGGCTATTTCCTGGCCGGCTGCGCCAGATTTGGCGAGGATGGCGGCGCGTCCTCCGTCCAGATCACTTCCCCCGGCCGCGCATAATGCAGCCGCGAGCGCGCCTCATGTTCAATCGCATCCGGATCGGTCTTCAGCGCCTGCACCTGCTGCCGCAGGCGCGCATTTTCCTTCTGCAACTCGTCGATCCGCTTCTGGACCGACTTGTCTTCCGAGCGCCGCTGCTCATACACATTCAGCCCGTTCTCGCCAAAGATCGCGTGATATCCAAATACGAGCGCCGCCGCAATCACCGCACCCGTAGCGATGCGCCGCCGCATGCGGAAAAGAACCTGCGCTGTCCGCTCCAGCAATCCTGCCTGTTTCTGCTCCCCGCTTACCACTCCCTGCCTGCTCTCTAATGCCCGATCACTGATCGCTGACCACTGATCCCTGCAGCACCCAATCTTTTGCAGCCTTGCTCAGCGGCTTAATGTCGCTTTCCTTCCGCGCCTCGGAGTAAACGCGCACCACCGGCTCCGTCCCGCTCAGCCGGTAACACACCCAGGAGCCATCCGCCAGGATCAGCTTCAGACCATCCGTCCTGACCACCTGCACAACCTTGCGGCCGCCAATTTCCTGCGGATCATTCTTTATCTTCTCAGTGAACTTTTCCTTCACCTCCGGAGTCAAGCGGAAATTCTCCCGATTGGGGTAAAAGGAACCTACCCTGCCAAATATCTTCTTTAATTGTTCGCCCAGGCTCCTGCCCCGCACCGCTACCATCTCCGCCGCCAGCAGCCCGGCAATCACGCCGTCTTTCTCCGGAACGTGCCCGCGAATCGTCAATCCCGCGCTTTCCTCGCCGCCGATCGCGATCTTGTCCTCGTTGATCAGTTCCCCGATGTACTTGAACCCCACCGGCGTCTCATACAGCGGAACCCCAAACTCATCCGCGAGCGCGTTGATCAGATTCGTCGTCGCCACTGACTTCGCTACGCCGTTTTTCCAGCCGCGCGTCTCTACCAGATAATCGAACAGCAACGCGATGATGTAATTCGGCTGAACAAACGTCCCGTCGCCATCGACGATGCCGAACCGGTCCGCGTCCCCATCCGTCGCGATGCCGATCGCCGCGCCCGTCTCCTTCATCTTCTCCTTGCACGCATTTAGTAACTCGCCGTCCGGCTCCGGCGCATGGCCTCCGAACAGCACGTCGCGATAATCGTGCACCGTCCAGGTCTCTACGCCGTGTTCGCGCAGTATGTGGCAGCTGTACCCGCGCGCCGCTCCCCAGAACGGATCGAAGACCACCTTCAGCCCGGCTCTCTGGATCGCCTTCAGGTCCACCAGCTCCGCCAGCCGCTTCAGATAATCCGGCTTTACGTCGACCTGCTCGTACTTTGCGCCGGTATCCGGCGGCGCCGGGACTTCAGCCAGCGCCCGCACATTCGCCTCAATCTGGTGCGTCACCTCCGGCAGCGCTGGCGCGCCGTCGGGCGTCGAATATTTGATCCCGTTGTACTCCGGCGGATTGTGCGACGCGGTAAAGTTGATGGACCCGCCTGTCTTCTTTTGCCGCACCGCATAGGCGATCGCCGGCGTCGGCGCAGCGTCGGGAATGATCACCGGCGTCACGTCATAGTTGGCCAGCACTTTCGCCGCTTCCGCCACAAACATCTCGCCGAGGAATCGTGGATCGCGCCCCACCAGTATCGTCTTCGGCCCGGGCTGCGCCGCCACATACTGCGCGATCCCCGCAACCGCGCGCCGAATATTCCCCAGCGTGAACTCATCGGCGACAATCGCGCGCCACCCCGACGTCCCAAACTTAATCTCGGCGCTCATGCTTCTCCCCTGTGCGTTTGGCCGTTATGATGCTGCCAGCACCCGGCCCGTTCGCTCTCCAACGCACCGATGATTGTACCCGCCACCGATGTACGTCTGGTCCTGACCACCACAGGCTCCCGCGACGAAGCCGAGCACATCGCCCGCGCTCTCGTCGACGAGCACCTCGCAGCCTGCGTCAGCATCGTCCCCGGCCTCACGTCCATCTATCGCTGGCAGGGGAAGGTTGAAGCCGCGCCCGAACTCCTGCTGATCATCAAAACCACCGCCGCCAATCTCACCGTTCTCGAAGAAACCGTCCGCCACCTCCACTCCTACGAGGTTCCGGAATTCCTCGTCCTGACTTCGGAATCCACCAGCCATCCTTACCTCGACTGGCTTCTGCAATCGAGCCGTGCGCTCCGCTGATCTTCACGTGTTTCTTTGTCGCCTGCAAAGCCACGCTTATGTCGAAAGCTGCATCTAAAAGTTTTCACCATTTTCCCGGAGATCCTTCGGGCCCCTGCATATCATGTCCTCGCCCAGGGAAGTGAACCCGCGCAACCCGGAGATCGATCGATTCATCCTCGACGAGATTGAGAGCGTCCCTCATCTTGAGGCTCTCCTGCTCCTCTGGAACAGCCGCCCCAAACAATGGCCCATGGAAGAACTCGCCGCTCTCCTCTATCTCTCCGATGAGCGTACCCGACAAATTCTCGAGGAGCTACAGCAGCGTAGTCTCATCCTCATCGTTGATTCCGGCTGCTCGTATAACCCTGCTTACTCGCGCGACCATCTGATGCAGGACGTCGACAAGATCTGGCGCCGCGAGTTGGTTCGCGTCTCCAACCTCATTCACTCCAAAGCCTCGCCTGCTGTGCGCGAGTTTGCCCGCGCCTTCAGGTTCAAGAAAGATTAACCATGAGCTCGATCGCCCCGGCTGTCTACATCCTCGGATTTCTCGTCACCCTCGCCTGCGGAGTCCTGCTGTTCCGCGCTTACTCCGCCGTTGGCAAGCGCCTGCTCCTCTGGAGCGCCGTCTGCTTCTGTGGTCTCGCCCTCTCCAACCTGCTCGTCTTTGTCGACCTCGTGCTCCTTCCCCAGATCGACCTTTATCCTCTCCGCCTGCTCACCGCCGCCGCATCGATGTTGATCCTGCTCTACGGACTCATCTGGGAGGGCCAGCAATGATCCACAGCCCCCTTTTCGAAGGCTTCCTCGAAGGAGTCGTCGCTGCCACCTCCCTCGCCGCCGGACTCTTCTTCCTCCGCTTCTGGCGCGACACGCGCGACTCCCTCTTCCTCGCCTTCGCTCTCGCGTTCTTTATCGAAGGCGCCAATCGCTCCTTTCGCGTCTTCTTCGTCAACCCCAGCGAAGCCAGCCCGTGGGTCTTTATCGTGCGCGCTTTCGCCTTCCTCATCATCCTCGCCGGCATCGTCAACAAGAATCGCCGCTCCAGCGCGTAGCCGACACCATGCGTTCCCACCTCGCGTTGGTCCGTTTATTAGCGCGCGTGGGGGCTGCAACTGACCGCAGTTCTCCGTCCGCTTCGATGACGTAAAACTGCCGTGTTGAAATGTACGCAAAACCGCCGCGCGGGTGCGCAAACCAGAGTCGCATGGCGAGACCAGCGTCCGGCAAGGGTCCCCAAATTCGTCCCCAAAACGCGAAAGGTGCAGGATCAACCCTGCACCTTCCTATCCGCTGAACGCTGTCCGCTAACCGCTAGCCTTCCGCGCCGTGGCACTTCTTGAATTTCTTCCCCGACCCGCAGGGACAAGGATCGTTGCGCCCGACTTTCTCGCCCACGCGCCGCTGCTGTGGCGTCGATCCGTCGCCACCACCTGCCATCCGCGCGTGCTCCAGCTCCTTCTGCTTCTTCCGCTGGAATTCCTTCTCAATGTCGTCGATCGTCGTCGTTGGCGTCCGCGTCGCAGCCAGCGGAATCGGCGGCGCGCCCGGCTCTCTGTGCCCATTTCCGTCCGCTGACGCCACATGCGGCGCCGACGGAATCGCCGCCCGCGGCCGCGTCGGAATTTCCACCGGCTGCCCATCCGGTCCCACAATCTTCATCAGGAAGAGGAATCGCACCGTGTCTTCCTGGAACCGCGCCATCATCTCTTCGAACATCTCGAAGGATTCTTTCTTGTAGGCCACCAGCGGATCCTGCTGCGCATAGCCGCGCAGCCCGATCCCTTCCTTCAGGTGGTCCATGTTCAGCAGGTGATCCTTCCACAAACCATCGATCACGCTCAACATGATCATCCGCTCGTGAAAGCGCATCTGCGTGTCGCCGATCAGCTGCTGTTTCGCGTCATAGCGCGCCTTCAGCCGCTCGAAGATCGTCTCGCCCAGCTCGTGCCGCGTCATCTGCCTCGGCTCCATGCCCTCGGCGTCCAGATCGAATCCGAACTGCGCAATCAGCTTTCCGTTCAGATCCTTCACGTTCCACTGATCCGGATGCACGCGCTCGCCGGCAAACTCATCCAGCATGTCGCTCAGCAGGTTGGGAACATAATCCTCGACGATCAGCTCTTTCTGATCGAGCCCCTCGAGCAGCTGCCGCCGCGTTCCATAAACAGCCTCGCGCTGCTTGTTCATCACGTCGTCGTACTCGAGCAGGTGTTTGCGCGCCTCGAAGTTCTGCCCTTCCACCGCCTTCTGCGCCGCTTCGATCCGGTTGGAGATCATCCGCGACTCGATGGGCATTCCTTCTTCCATCCCCATCTTCTGCAGCAGTGTCGAAACCCACTCCCGCGCAAAAATGCGCATCAGGTCGTCTTCGAGTGACAGATAGAACCGCGATGCTCCCGGGTCGCCCTGGCGTCCGGCGCGTCCACGCAGCTGGTTGTCGATACGCCGCGACTCATGCCGCTCCGTACCCACAATGTGCAGCCCGCCCGCGGCCACAACGGCTTCATGATCCTCGGCCGCGTTCGCCGCGTGCCCCTTGAAGACCTGCTCCCAGTTCTCCTGCGACGTCTCGTACTCCTGGCCCTGGTAATAGAAACGCAGCATCCCCGCCGGCGCCGTGGGATTGATCGCGCCCTCGGCCACGCTGATCGCCCGCGCCTGCGCCTTCTTCACCAGCTCCTGCCGCGCCACGAATTCAGGATTCCCGCCCAGCAGAATGTCGGTTCCGCGTCCGGCCATGTTGGTGGCGATCGTCACCATCCCCAGCCGGCCCGCCTGCGCTACAATCTCCGCCTCGCGCTCGTGAAACTTCGCGTTCAGCACCACGTGCCGCACGCCCTTGCGCGCCAGAATCTGCGACAGCAGCTCCGACTTTTCAATCGACGTCGTGCCCACCAGCACCGGCTGCTGGTTCTCGTGCAGCTTCGAAATCTCATCCGCCACCGCGAAGTACTTCTCCTTCGCGGTCCGGAACACCACATCGGCGTTCTCCAGCCGCCGCATCGGCTTGTTCGTCGGAATCACCACGATGTCCAGCTTGTAAATCTTGTCGAACTCCGCAGCTTCCGTTTCCGCCGTGCCCGTCATGCCAGCCAGCTTCTTGTAGAGGCGAAAATAATTCTGGAAGGTGATGGTCGCCAGCGTCTGATCCTCGCGCCGGATATTCACGCCCTCCTTCGCCTCGACCGCCTGGTGCAGCCCGTCCGACCAGCGCCGCCCCGGCATCAGCCGCCCCGTGAACTCATCGACGATGATGACCTCGCCGTCTTTCACCACGTACTGCACGTCGCGCTTGTACAGCGAGTGCGCCTTGATGGCCGTCTCCACGTGGTGCTTCAGATCCCAATTCTCCGGGTCGGCGATGTTGCCGATCCCCAGCAGCCCCTCGATCTTCTCCCACCCCTCGTCCGTTACCGTGATCGTCTTGTGTTTCTCATCGACCACGTAATCGCCGGTCAGAATCTTCTCTTCCGGACTCTTCTCGATCTCCTCGCCCAGCTCCAGCGACGGAATAATCCGGTTCACCCGCGCGTATTTGTCCGTCGTCTGATCTGTCGGTCCCGAAATGATCAGCGGTGTTCTCGCTTCGTCGATCAGGATCGAATCCACCTCGTCCACAATCGAGTAGTAGTGGCCGCGCTGCACGCAGTCTGCCAGCTCAAACTTCATGTTGTCGCGCAGATAATCGAACCCGAACTCGTTGTTCGTCCCGTACGTGATGTCCGACGCGTACGCCTTCCGCCTCTGGTTGTCGTCCAGATCGTGGACGATCACGCCCACCGTCAGCCCGAGGAACTCGTAAATCTTCCCCATCCACTCGGCGTCGCGTTTCGCCAGATAATCGTTGACCGTCACCACGTGAACGCCGTGTCCGGCCAGCGCATTCAGATAACACGGCAGGGTCGCCACCAGCGTCTTGCCTTCGCCGGTTTTCATCTCGGCGATCTTGCCCTGGTGCAGCACGACGCCGCCCACCAACTGCACGTCGAAGTGCCGCATATTCACGGCGCGCCATCCTGCCTCCCGCACCACCGCGAAGGCCTCGGGCAGAATGTCCTCGAGCGCCTGCTTCTCCGCCGCAACCCGCGCCTCTTCCTCGGTGATTCCTTCCAGAGCCGCGGCGATCCGCGCGCGAAATTCCACCGTCTTGGCGCGCAGTTGCTCGTCGCTCATCGCCTTCACCTGCGGCTCGAGCGCGTTAATCTCCGCCACGCGCGGCAGCAGGCGCTTGACCGCCCGCTCGTTGCTGGTTCCAAAAACCTTGTTGAGAACCTTCGTCCCGATCAAAATTGAATCCTTCGGCGGCCACCTCGGCGTCTCGCGCTTCTGGTACCGCGCCCGTGCCGGAAAACCGCGCCTCTCCCGGAAAAAAACGAGAGGCCTTTGTTTATTTTATGCGACCCGCGCCGATTCTGCCGCGCGGCCGACAAAGCAAAGGCGCCGGAAGTCTTCCCTCCGCCGCCACTCCGCTCCCGGCTCCCGGCTCCCAGCTCCCAGCTCCCAGCTGCCTTCAAAGCGTCTTCAGATACGCCTTCGCCCGTTCCAGCTCCGGAAACAGTTTCTCTTCCTCCTGGAACGCCCTGGAATGCACGCAACGCCGCCCGTTCTTCTGCTTCACCGGATGCTTCAGGTGCAGCATCTCGTGGTACATCAGATATTCGATGGCGAATCGCGGCGTGCCCTTCCGGTCGAACACCCGGCTCACCATGATGGTGTTGTGCGCAGGATCGTAGTGGCCCAGCAGCCGCCGCGCTGTCACCTCACTCCACGTCAGCAGCGGCCGCCCCATCAACCCAAAGAAGAACTGCCGGTTCAGCGACTCGAAAACCTCGTCCAGATCGTAGTGCTG
>JBAVUB010000237.1:0-6756 GCA_049696575.1 Acidobacteriaceae bacterium
AGATGGTGGTGGTGGGCAATTCCACGATGCGGGATCTGTTCTTCAGGCAGAGCGTGTACACAATCGGGCAGACGCCGTACCGATCGATCACGGAAATCGAAATGGCGGAAGGGAAGCGCACGACGACCAGCCTGGTGCAGACCGGGCTGCGCAGCCTGCTGCCGATTCATCCCAAAGCGCGAGTGTACGGAGCGCCGATCATCAGCGGCCACGTGGGTGCAGACGCGGCGGCCGCAATGCTGGCAGTAGATCTGGCGCATGAAGAGCGGCTGATCGCCATCATGGACATCGGCACGAACACGGAACTGATTGTCGGCAACAAGCACGGCATCGTCGCGGCCTCCTGTCCGGCGGGTCCGGCCTTCGAGGGCGGAGCGATTGCTTGTGGCATGCCGGCGCTGGATGGGGCGATCGAAGAAGTGGTGATCGCCGACGATGGAAGTTTTCGTCTCGGCGTGATCGGCGATGTGCCGCCGGAAGGCATTTGCGGTTCCGGCCTGGTGGATGTGCTGAGCGAACTGCTGCGCACCGGCCGCATGAACGATAAGGGACGCTTTGAGGACGGCGTCTCGCGCGTGACCCTGTACCACGATCCTGGACGCGACGAGAGCCAGGACATTTTTCTGCAGGAGAGCGATGTCAGTGAGCTGGCGCAGGCCAAGGGCGCCAATGTCGCGGGACTGCACGTCGTTGTTTCGAGCTACGGTATCGACTTTGACGACATCGACGTTTTCTATCTGGCAGGAGGGTTCGGGCGACACCTCAGCGTAGAAGCCTCGAAGCGCATTGGGTTGGTGCCGAGCCTTGATTCCGAGAAGATCGTGCAGGCTGGGAATACTGCGATCGAAGGCGCAACCATCGCTCTGCTGTCTATGACGAAGCGCAGGGAACTGGAAGAGCTGGTGAAGAAGGTGCAGCATTGCAGGCTCGAAACTCACCCGAGCTTCTTCGACTTTTTCGTGGAGGGCTGCCAGTTCAAGCCCGTGGAGCCGATGCCATGCGCGAGGTAGCAGAGAGCATCGAACTGGCCAGCACGCTTCCTGCGCTAAAGGTTTTGCCGGAGGAATATGCGCGGCTGCTCGGTTATCCGCGAGGATTTGTGCTCGAAGGCCGGGCGCTGGAGTTGGCGGAGCAGGCGCGGGACTGGTACGCGGAGAACGGGCGGCCGTGGTTCTATGCGCGCCAGGCGGAGAAATTCGAACTCGCCGGAGACTCCCTATATATAGATGGGCTGCCGTTCGTGAGCAAACGATTGGAGAGCATGCTCCGGGAGGCCGAAGCCCACAGCGTGGTTCTGGTAGCCGCAGGCGCGGGCAGGGAAGCCGAAGACGAAGCCCGACGGCGCTGGGCGGAGGAAAAGCCCGACGAATACTTCTTCCTTGAAATGTATGCTTCCGCGGTGGTCGAGCATTTGACCACTGCGACCGGCGCGCGACTCTGCGACTGGGCGGAGCAGCATGCGATGGCGGTGTTGCCTCACTACAGTCCCGGGTATCCGGAGTGGGACGTGGCGGAGCAGCCGCAGTTGCTGGAGCTGATGAAGCGGACCCGCAAAGTGCGTTTTCCATCCTGCGTGGAGGCGTTCGACTCCGGCATGCTGCGTCCCAGGAAAACGCTGCTGGCAGTTTTCGGACTGACGCATCATACCGACCGCCTGCGCAGGCTCACGGATCTGGTTCCGTGCGAGAGCTGTTCCTTCGGTCCCTGCGAGTACCGGCGCGCGGCGTACCGGCGGGCTCCGCGCTCGAATACCGAACAGGTGACGGCGCGGATGACGGTGCTGGACGAGGACGCCGAGTACAGCGTGAATCGAAAAGCCCTGAAGCGGTGGGCTGAGGAGCGTCTCTCCATGGACATTCATCAGGATGGGTCGCTGAACGCAGTGTTCCGTTATGACGGGACCACCTGCACGAACATGGGGCGACCGCTGACGTTTCACTACAACGTGAAGTTGGGCCCGCGGTCGGAGGGGTATCGGATACGGGAGCAACGTTGCGCACCGATCGCGGGCGATACCGGGCATACCTACATGTGCCAGTACGTCGAAGACCCGACGCGCCTGATGGGATCCATTGACCGCGAGAAACCGCTGAACGGAGAACGCTTGAACGCCGTGCTGTCGTGGCGGCGCGAACTCAGCGGCGCAGGCTGTTTTTGCGAAGCGTCCAACCGCGATCACAAATGGGGTCTGGTGCTCGAAACGATTCACTACGCGTTGGTACAAAGGGAGCTGGCGCAGGAAGCCGAGGAACAATGATGAAACTTCTGCAGGATGCGATCCGGGAGCGGCCGCTGCTGTGCGACGGCGCGATGGGAACGCAGCTGATGATCGCGGGCCTCGAACAGGGCAATTGCGGGGAGGCCTGGAATCTGACGCATCCGGAGCGAGTGCTGGCAATCCAGCGGCGCTATGCGAAAGCGGGGTCGGAGTGCATCCTGACCAACACTTTTGGCGGATCGCGCATCATGCTCACGCGGCACTCCCAGGGAGACCACGTAGCGGCCATCAACAAGGCGGGCGTGGCGATCGCGCGCGAGGCTTTTGGTAACAGAGACGGTTACGTGATTGGCGACATGGGCCCGTTCGGCGGTCTGCTGGAGCCCTATGGCGACTTCAGTGAAGCCCAGGTACGCAGCGTTTTCGAGGAGCAGGCAGCGGCTCTGGTGGAAGGCGGCGCGGACGCCATCATTATTGAGACGCAGACCTCGCTCGAGGAGCTGCTGATCGGGATCCAGGCGGCCCAGCGAGCGGGCGCGCCGTGCATAATCGGATCGATGGCGTACGACGTGACGCTCGACGGTTCGACATTCCGTACCATGATGGGGATCGAACCGGAACGGGCGGCGGCCTTCATGGAGGAGCACGGCGCTCACATCGTGGCGCTCAACTGCGGCACCAGGATGGATATGCAGCGCGCGCTGACCGCGGTAGAGCGCTACAGGAGCGTCACCAGCCTCCCGGTGATGGTGCAGCCGAATGCTGGGCAGCCCAGGTTGGAGAGCATGAAGGTGATTTACGATGAGACGCCCGATCAGATGGTGCAAGGGCTGATGCCCCTGCTCGAAGCGGGCGCGAATATCGTCGGCGCCTGCTGCGGCAGCACGCCGGAGCACATCCGGACATTCAGAAAAGTCATGGACGAGTTTTTGGAATTGAAGGGACTTGCGCTCCAGCGGAGCCCAGCGTGAAAGTCAAACTTTGCGATGTCAACGCGGCGGCGATGGATAAGCTTCCGCAGCAAACTGACGACAAGTCTGGCATTGGCGTTCACTATGTCGACGCGTACATCAAGCCGATGAATGTGAAGCTGGACGACGGGACGCCCGTTAAATGCAAGCGGCGCGGACTGAAAATCGTTCTCTCCGCGGGCGGGAAAAAGGGCGAAGGCCTGATGCGCCGTCTCGAGGTGAGCGCCGATCCGGTGGTCATGCTCAACGCCGCACTTCAGGAAGCCGCCAGGGCCGCAGGGGTAGAACTTGCGGTCGAAGACGGAGCGATCTTCGTTACGATCTGATTACGGGGACAGCGGCTTCTCTGGCCGGCTCCCCCATCCGGGGACTACGTGTCTCCCCCCATGGTGACACCCCAAGGCCCCATTAGTTTCGATTGTGAGCAGCGATCAGAGAGCGGCACAAAGCAGCTAAAGGAGTTCTCAGCTTTCGCCATGGCCCTCCGGTAACTGCCACTAAAGTGACTCACAATGGGGTTCCGCAGTGCCCTTGACGAGGCGACCAAAGATTCGTTGACCCGCGCAGGATTGCACACTAAGGTACGTCGCAGCATCTCCTTTCCGCGCGTTGTGGTCAGCACCGGGCTTGCGCTTCCCCTGCGCACTGGAAGGACTTAACTCGCCATCGGCACAACGACCGATGGTCGAAACACCATTCCAGTTGCCGAGGGCTCCTGTATGTCTGCCAAAGGTTCTCTGAATTCCAGTCGCTGTTCCGCGCGGTTCCGCATCTTCTCCGTTTTCCTGGCCACCTGCGTTTGGCTCGCGCCACTGTGTCTGGCGCCGCCAACCGCGGCTCTGGCGGCAACCACTTACACCGTGACCGTGAACACGGACGATTACAGCGGCACCCCGACTACGCTCACCGGGACGGCCTCGCATTGTCCGGCCAACGGGACCAGTTCCAGCTGCACGCTGCGTGATGCGATTACCGCGGCGCTGGCCAATTCCGGCAGCACCATCGAGTTCTCAGTGAAGGGGACCAACACGCTGAATTTCGTGTTGCCCATCATCACGACGAATATGACGATCGCCGGTCCCGGCGCCAATGCCCTGACCATCTCCGGCGGATATCAGCCGTTCTATGTGTCGGGCGGACTGGTAACGGCGACCATTTCCGGGCTGACCATCGCAAATGTGTCCAACACGGTCGTCGCCACAGGACTGATGCCCGCATATGGCGGCGCGATCTACAACATCGGCGCCACTCTGACGGTGGATCACGTCGTATTTTCGAACAACACCACGGGCTATTCGGCCCTGCCCGGAGAGGGCGGCGGGATTCTGAACAACAACGGGGTACTGACCGTGAACGACTGCACATTCATCGGAAACACTGTGCAGGCGAACGGCTACGGCGGCGCCATCACCAATATTGGCACGCTGAAGGTGGCAGGCAGCACGTTCATCGGGAATAGTGCCTCGACAGGAAGCGCCATCTACAGCCTCAGCGGGCTTACCGTCACCGACAGCACCTTCACCGGCAACTACGCGACCATTCTGGACGGCGCGATCACGTTTACCAGCGGCACGCTGACGGTTGCGAACAGCACCTTCGTCGGCAACGCGGGGGCCTTTGGCCCGAATGACGGCACCTCGATCTACAACGACGGCAATCCCCCGACGGCTCCGGCTACGCTGGTCATCAGCAACAGCGTCCTCGATGTGCCCACGGTGGGCGTTGCGTGCGTCACGACGGCCACACCCAGCGATTGCCCGACGAACGGCGTGAATGGCAACGTTGAGGAGCCCTTCTCGGCATTGAAGCTGGCCTCGCTTGGATACTACGGCGGACCAACGGAAACTCTGCTCCCGCTGCCCGGCAGCCCGGCCCACTGCGCAAGTTCCTCCACCTCGTTTGCGGGGAACGATCAGCGCGGCTTTGGGAGGGATATCTCGTGCGGCGCCGGCCTGGTGGATGCGGGCTCAGTGCAGACGAATTACCTGACAGTGAACACAGCGGCCGATGATTCGGGGTCGTCGCTTACGAGTTGCGGCACAACATGCACGCTGCGCGACGCGATCAACACCGCGTTGGCAGATGGCAACGGCGATATCGACTTTGCTTCGGGTCTCAGCGGAGCCATCACGCTCGGGGGAGCTCTTCCCACCATCAGCACGACGGGCAGTGTGGACATTGTAGGTCCGGGAGCGAATCTGCTGTCGGTCTCGGGGGCCAGCACCTCCCCGATCCTGAATATCGCCGGAGGGACGGTCGACATCTCCGGGCTGACCCTCACCGGAGGGAAAACGACCGCGTCCGGTGGTGGCATCAACAACACGGGTGGAACGCTGACGCTCAACAACAGCGTCCTGAGCAGCAACGCCGCAACAACAGACGGCGGCGCCATCAACAACGGCGGCTCGATGCTGGTGAGTGACAGCACATTCTCGGCTAACAAAGCCGCCAGCGGCAGCGCAATCTACAACACGGGCGCGCTGACGATGACTTACAGCACCGTCGCAGGCAATGCAGCCACGGCGAGCGGCGGAATCTACAGCGCCAGTGGCGCCACGTTGACGGCGGTCAACAGCACTTTCGCGGGCAATACCGGCACGGGCAGCGGTATCTTCAACAGCGGTGCACTGGCCGTGACCAACAGCGCTCTTGACGCCACGACTGAGTGCTCGGGCACAGGATGTCCGGCAACCGGCAAAGGCAACGTAGTGGGAGCTACGAAGCTTGCGGCGCTGGGCTCCTATGGCGGACCAACGCCAACTGTTCTGCCGCAACCGGGGAGTTCGGCGATTTGCGCCGGTTCTGCTGCCTTGATTCCGTTATTCGTGGGCACCGAGCAGCGCGGCTTTGCGAACGACAACGTCACTTACGCGGGATATTCGGCAACGGCCCCATGCGTCGACGCAGGCGCCGTGCAGACGAGTTACACCGCTGCACAGTTTGTTGGAGCACCCTATGTCGCCAACGCGAACACGGCGGGCACAGCTCCGCCGGTGATCGTAGCGGTGACGGAGAACGGCCAGAATATCGGCGGCGTGCCGGTAACGCTGAGCTTCAGCGGAACAGGAACGGCTACCGGGCTGACCGCTACAACTGTTGGCGGCACGGGCGCGAGCTTCACTCTTCAAGTCAACCAGGTCAGTGCTCCGACCGACTCACTTTCGGTCAGCATTCCGGTCGTCGGCGCCAATACGCTGACCGCTGGTCCGGCCCAACTTACGGTTATTGCTCAGGGTGCGGCCACGTCGACTACCATCGGCACCGCTTCGGCTACAACGCTGAGCACCAGCGTGAATCTGTCGGCGACGGTCCTGAGCGGCGGAAAGGCAGTGACGGCGGGACAGGTGAGCTTCACGGTGCAGTATGCATCGGGAGCCGGGGCCACGATTACCGGGCCAGTGACCAGCGGCGGCGTTGCCACTGTTTCCTACCCGCTGCCTGGACAACTGGCGGCAAACACGTATTCCATCAGCGTCAGCTACTCGGACATCGGAGGGTCCTTCGCACCCAGCGCCGCAACCGGGCAGCTGGCGATCAGTAAGGTGACGCCGACGGTGTCACTATGGC
>JBAVUB010000238.1:0-23447 GCA_049696575.1 Acidobacteriaceae bacterium
ACGACCGCGTACGGCTTGGGCATGACGTTGCGCGAAACGCGGTACAGGTAGGTGTTTGCAAAGAGCACGTGGTGCACGGATTCCAGCTCCACGGCAACAGCATCGGCGCCTTCGGGATTCTCTTCCTCGGTCTGCAGATCGTAAATCTTCCAGTTCGCTGCGTGATCCAGGCGGACCTCATCGCGCATGTGATGCTCACACGAGAACTGGTAAATCGCGCTCGGCGTCGCGGTGTTTTCGATCAGCAGCCCGGCTTTCGCGGTGCCGGCGTGCGACCAGATGCCGCGCAGGATTCCACCACCGCCGTCGTGAACCCAGAGGCTGGGGTACTGCGCGTCCAGCTGCATGAGCGGCTGCTGCGATCGAGGCAGAGGCAGAGGAGAGGCGGGCTCCAGAGCGCGAATGTATTCGCTGTGCCCGCGCCAAAAATCAACGTCGTCGAGCATGGACTTCTCGCCTGCCAGCCATTCGATCCCTGCTCCTCGCGGGTTCGCGTTGCCGGTGGCGAATCCAATGCCGGTGACGATGTTGGAGCCGCCACGTGGCGCGATCAGCAGCGGGATCGGCGGTCCATTCGCCTGAAAGTGCGGATCGCTGTCGGACAAGATGAACTGCGTCGTGAAAGGGCTGAAGCCGATCAGCGCGGTGTTGGCGCGCAGGTGCAGCGAGCCGGTGAGCCTGTAAAAACCGCTGGGGAAAAACAGCGCCTGGTGCGCGTCGATGGCCTGCTGCAGAACCGCAGTGTCGTCGGTGCCGCCGTCGCCTTTCGCGCCGATTTCCTGGACGTTCACCCACGATTGCATCGGTGGCAGGGCGGGAATGTCGCTCGGAACCATGGAGACCGGCTCTTCCAGTGGGCGCTCGTGGTGTCGAAGAACGATCCCTTGTTCACGGCCGTCTGGCCCGATTTCGAGTCCCAGCGTGAAGCGATCTTCGATAAACGCGGGCGTTGTCCTGGGCAGATCGTCACCTGGCGCGCCTTCGACAAAGCTGCCCACGTGCTGGCAGGCGATGTTCTCCAGCGTGATTTCATTGCGGAGATTCTGCGCGTTTCCGAGGCGGAGCACGGTCTCGGAGATGTTCTTCATCTCCAGATCTCGTGCATAGAGCTGCTCTGCGTCGCCGTCCGGAATTGAGAGTGCGACGGGAACATCGGAGAAGCGGTCGCGCACCAGGGTGAACCCGGCTTCATGGGTCTGAATCGCTGCAACCTGCTGGCCGTCGAAGCTCGAATCCATCAAAAGAAACTGCCAGGCTGGGGAGGTCTTGCCGGTCACGATCCCATACTGACCACCGGTGATGTGAATATCGCTGGCCTGATTCCCGACCTGCTCGACGGCAGCGCGCGCTGAGCCGAGATGAAAGTTGGCGTGGGAGACAAAGCTGTGCTGTGCGACGTTAAAGCGGATGGCGACGGCTGCAGGGTTCCCTTCCTTGATGTCGAAATCGATATTCGAGACCGCACTGAAAAACGTGAACTCGCTGGCATCGGCAATCGGCTGGCCTTCCGGCGTGCGCTCATCGGTGAACCACAGCATGGTGCGATCGGTGCCCTCCTGAAAGCCCGGCGTATTCGGAGCGAGCAGGAAAACGGGCCGCTGGCTGCCATAGCCGATGAGCCGAATGCCGGCCCAAACGTGAATCGTCCGCGTGAGACGATAGCGCCCTTCAGGCACGAAGACGGCACCGTGGTGCGTCGTCTCCTGCACGCGATCGATGGCTTGTTGCAGCGCGTCAGAGTCGTCGGCCTCGCCATCGCCCATGACGCCGAAATCGTGCCGGGTGAGATAGACGGCGTGCGCGTCATCGGGCCGAATGGGGTAAGCGGATTGTGCGAAGGAGGCGGCACAGCAAGACGCAGCAAGAAGACCGGCGACCGCAAGGCGACACAGAGCGAACCTTGCCGCTCGGCTGGCGTGAAGAAACGCATTCACGGACCCGATATTACCGCTGAGCAGCGCTGGACCGAAAAGAAAACGCAGTTAGGAAAAGAGGACCGGATGAGCAGGGATTTCAGGAGGATGCGGCGGGCGGCAAAGACAATTTGGCTCCTCAGGTAGGACTCGAACCTACAACCCTTCGGTTAACAGCCGAATGCTCTGCCATTGAGCTACTGAGGAGTGTGGACGCGTAATTTGTCTGCCAAAATTATACCAAAGGGACAACAGGTCTCGGTCGCCGCATCCTGCGGTACGCTGGGTACTAACAGGAGAAAGCTATGCTGAAAACTGCTCCGCGCCTTTCGCGGGTTTCCCGTGCCCAGGCCACGCCGGGCGTCGCCCAAATCTACGAGCGCTACATGCGCACGCGCGGCAACGTGCCCAACATGTTCCGCACCATGGCGCATCGGCCGGAGATCTTCGAGACGATGATCGCGCACTTCGAAGCCATTCTGCACACCGGGACGGTTCCGCTGCGGCTCAAGGAGCTGGTGATCGTGCGGACCTCGCAGCTGAACCGGTGCGAATACTGCCTGGGCTCGCACACGCAGATTGCGGTTAGGCTGGGGTGGTCGCGCGAGCAGCTGGACCAACTCGCACACTATGCAGAGCGGAGCGATTTCACGGCAGCGGAGAAGGCCGCGCTGCGCCTCGCCGAGCAAATGACGCTCGATGCGAATCACATTCCCGATGAGGATTTCGAGGCTCTGCGCGAGCATTTCGAAGAAGGGGAGATCGTTGAACTGATGGCGGCGATTGGGCTCTTCAACTACTTCAACCGCTTCAACAATGCGCTGCAGATTGAGCCGACGAAGCCTGGCGAAGGCGCGGAATAGCCTGGGTAGCTAGTAAAAGAGGATGGCGACGTTGTAAGTTGTGAAGTTTGCCTGGCGGGGCTGCGGAGGGCATGCGCCGACAGCAGCTTTCCTGAAGTCTCCACCGCGAATCTGCTGCGCCACCTGGGCGGGTAGTTGGGTCAGGTCGGGTGTCTCGAATCGGATGATCGAGCGCGCATTCGATCCCTGCGGAATTCCATGACCCATCGAACAGGCCTGTTCCGCCGGTCCGGCTGGGGCGGAAGGATCGACGTTCTGGGCACGCAACAACTCCCGAACGCGCTGCTCGACCTGTGCGGGCGTGAGGGCTTCAGAGGATTGGTCGAAGTCCTCGACGGCATATAAGTATCCGCCACGTTCGACTACAGCGACTCCGATGGCATTCATCATGGGGTCGAGGATGTTGGTGCGATGTGGGGTCGAGTGCATCCACTCCTTTTCGATGGACTGCGGATTGGGACCCATCGCGATGTTCTCCGCGATGGCCTGAAAATGCGCGCCCGCCGACGCAGCGCGCGTCATCGGCTCCGGTTCGCCCGGGTATTGATGGGAGAGAGCCGGCTCATGCGCCATGCGGTCTGCGTGGGCCTGGGCAGCGGTTGCGAGCGCCGCGTCCCAACGCAGAGCGCTGAGTCCATGCTCCTGGCGATCCTGATTGGTCAGCTCGAAAATGCGCCGCGCGGCGTTTTGCGCATGGGCATTCGCAAGACATGAAGCCAATGCGGCGGGAAGAAGGGCGACGGCGAGCCATCTGCGAACTTTGCTTACGACTCTCATATCGCCTGACTAACGCGCAAAATCCTCAGGAACGTCGTGCTGCCAGTCCAAAAGCGCCTCTTCTAAAGTAAATTTCCATGCGTACCCGAGCTGCCTCAGTCCTCTGGGATCGATCGAGGTGGAGCGGAACAGCTTCCGCACGCGCACCGGGCTGACGGGTTGCGTGATTCCGAACAGCGATGCGACGCCGTGAATCGGGTAGGAAACCGCCAGCAGCAGAGGACGAGGCAGAGTCAGTAGAGTGCGCCGTTTGCCTGCTGCGTTCTGAATCGCGGTGACATAGGTTTCCAGGGTGGGCGGCGGATCGATGGAAAAATTCAGCAGCGTGAGGCTCTCTGCGGCCTCGTCCTGATGGCTTAATCCAAATTTCATCACCCGGCAAAGTTCCTTCACATAGCCGCCGGCCTTGCGCGTCTGCCGGTTTCCCATGTAGACGAAGTAGCCCTTCACGACGCTGCGGATGAGCCGGGTGACATTGCCGCGCTCGCCAGGGCCAAAGACGACGCCAGGCCGGAGGATCAGGAGTTTGCGGCGATTGCAGGCGGCCTGCCAGACCATGTGTATCTTTTCGGCTGCCAGCTTGGAGCTTCCATACGGCGAATCGGGTACCGGCAACGATTCCTCGTTCTTCAACTCCTCTGAGGGACCGTAGGGAGCGATGCTGCTGGTAAAAACGATCCGCTGACAACCGGTCGCGGCAGCCCAGGAGCACACATTCTCCGAACCACAAAGGTTCGTCTGAAAATATTCGTGAGGCAGGTGGCCAGGTTCCCTGTGAACGGCGGCCAGGTTGAAGATGAGATCGGGCTTGGGCAGAAGGTCATCGGGGATTGGCTGCCGAACGTCCCAGCGACTATAGGCCGCTCGTCCCGTTTGCAATGCGCGATGGAGCGGCGCCGTCCAGGGCTCATTGCGGGGCGGATTCAGGTCGACGAGTATGACCTTCTCCGCCAAGTTTTCTCTCAGCCAGTACATGGCCACATGGGAGCCGATGAATCCTGTGCCCCCAAACAGGACTACGGTTGGCCCGCTGTTCACGGTGCTCAGGCTGGATGCTTCCACGTTTGATTCCGTCCGCTGTCCGCGCTCGTCAGGGCCAGATCCTCCGGTTGCATTTCTGACAGGTGTGCTCGCCCGCTGAGAATGGGAAGAAAGCGCGCCACAATGACGTCAATGGAGAAATTCTGTTCAGCGTAGCGGCGGCCGTTCGTCCCGTACCGTGCGCACAACGCGCGATCGGCAAGAAAGCGGTCTGCCGCCGCGATGATTCCCGCAGGGTTATCGGGAGAGACCACGAATCCGGCTTGTGCCTGCTCGACGACCAGGGCTGCTTCATTGGCCGCGGGCGCTGCGACGATGAGGGCGCGCCCCGCACAGAGATAGGAAAGGGTCTTTGAGGGGACCGCGAAGGCTCCTGCTTCTGAATCCAGCAGGGTGATCAGCACATCCGCCGATCCCAAGACCTCTGAAATCCTGTTGTAAGGCTGGAGGGGTAGCACGGTCAGAAATTCCGGCTTCACTTCACCGGCTCTCTCGCGAAGCCAGTCCGCTCCTGGGCCGACTGCAATGACCACCAGACGCGCGTCGCCGCGCTTCTCAAGATGTTTTGCGAGCTCGAGCAGCAGTTCAGGGCGATGCTTGTTGCCGAGTGTGCCGGAGTACATGAAACAAACCCGGTCAGCGAGTCCGTTCTCACGCGCCCATGGATTATCGCGCGGGGTGGGCAAAACCTCATCGAGGGGCGCCCAGTTCCTGATGACACTGATTTTCGACTCCGGAATTCCCCAAGTCCGGATGAAATCGGCAAATCCCGGGGCGATACAAACGATGGCATCCGACTGCCGCAGCAGCTTCTTTTCGAGGCGCTCGAAATAGAATCCCCCAGCCTGCGCCAGCAGCCTGGACTTCTTGCGCAGGACGAAGCGAGCCGCGACGAAGTAGACGTCCTGGAGCCAAAACACAAACCGCGCGCGATGACGCTGCGAGGCCTTCTGCAGGATCTTCTGCGCATCCAGAGGCATGTTCGCGGAGATTACGACGTCGGGTCGAAACCGATCCACACGCTTCGCCACTTCGCGGCCATACTCCAGATCGGCCTGGCGCCGGTTGAGCACGGAGTGCTTGTGCCGGGCAAAGTCGCGCCCGATGTGGATACCCTCGATGGTCAGGCGCCGGGAATCGCCCGGCCGCAGTTCGGTCTCTCCTTTAGGCGTGAGCGTGTTGTCAGCGAAGTAGACGTGACAGACCTGGTGGCCCATCTTCGCCAGCTTCCTGCTCAGCTCCATTTGAAAGGGGTGCCCGCAAAACTCGTTCACGAAGACGCGCATTGGGTTGTCCGTCAACGAACCTCTCTTTGACTCAAGCCATTCAGGAGCGAGCGCCGATGAGCATCTGGCTTTCGATCCATTCATACGTTCGGGCCATTCCATCTTTCAGCCGGATCGAAGGCTCCCATCCCAACTTCTCGAGGATCATGGTGTTGTCGCTGTTGCGTCCATTTACGCCTTTGGGAGCGTCCAGTTTGTAATGGCGCTGCAACTTCACTCCGGCGATCTCTTCGACAATGTCGACCAGCTGATTGATGGTTACCAGTTCGCTGGAACCCAGGTTGATGGGCTCGTCGATATCGCTCTCGGCGATGGCCAGCGTGCCTTTCGTACAGTCATCGATGTACATGAAGCTACGCGTCTGCTTACCGTCTCCCCAGATCTCGATGTCCAGCTTGCCGGAAGCTTTCGCCTGGATCACTTTGCGGCAAATCGCCGCCGGCGCCTTTTCGCGCCCGCCATCCCAGGTTCCAAGCGGGCCGTACACGTTGTGATAGCGGGCCACGCGACCCACCATCCCAAAATCCTCTTCGAAATGGCGGCACATGCGCTCGCTGAAGAGTTTCTCCCATCCATAGCCGTCTTCGGGCAGTGCGGGATAGGCATCCGCTTCTTTCAAAGGCACGACGTCTTCGTTTTTCTGTTTGTCGCCGTTATAAACGCAGGCCGAAGAGGAGTAGAAGAAACGCTCCACGCCGGAATCGCGCGCGGCCATAAGCATGTGCGTGTTGGTCAGGACGCTGAGCATGCACAGGGCTTTGTTGTTCTCAATAAAGCCCATGCCGCCCATGTCCGCCGCGAGCTGAAAGATCCCCTTCACGCCTTTCGCGGCCTGGTAGCAACTGTCTTTGTCCTTGAGGTCCAGAACCAGGTTTTCCACATCGCCTGACGTTTGGTACCACTCCTTCAGAGGCTTCACATCGACGGCGCGCACCACGTCCACGCCCTGGGCCTGAAGATATTTGACCAGGTGGCCGCCAATAAACCCGCCCGCACCGCAGACGGCAACTCTTTCACCCTTCAGTCTCATTGAACTTGACTAGCTCCTGTTGGCCGGCGATGAACAACCGGATGAGTTTGACGACAGTCCTCGAAACCCGAGGCAGACAGAACTTTCAGCATTCGACGGCAGGCATCGGACAAAGTCCACCCTTCCGTCGGTTGTTCTTCAGGTGTGTACCATGAGGGCTAAGCATGACAGCGGCCACACATGCGCGCCACAGTTATGATTTTATTCGACCTTTTTCCAAATTGATATACCAGGAAAGGGCAGGAGCGTTGCCAGTTGATTCGACCTGAGACAGTCCTCGTAGGCGCCAATGCCGACTGATCCTGCCAACCCGAAACCGCCCGAATTAGATGCGGTCAGACGCCTTGCGTGGGCGTCGAAATCGCTTCGCCGTCAGCCTTTGGCATGGGTGGGCGTGGCTCTGATGATCGCTTTCCTGGTCATGGCTCTGTTTGCACCTGTCCTGGCGCCGTACAATCCAGCCGCGCTCGACCTGGTTCATCGCCTGGCTGCGCCCGACCGCTCCCATTGGCTGGGGACCGACGAACTGGGGCGCGACATTCTCTCGCGCATGATCTTTGGAGCCCGGCTGTCGCTCACCGTGGCCGTCTCGGTGGTCGGGCTCTCGTTCCTGCTCGGACTTATTTTTGGCGGGATTGCGGGTTATTACGGGCGCTGGCTCGACGTGACCATCAATACTTTCCTGATGAATGCGTTTCTGGCGCTGCCCGGGATTTTGCTGGCCATCGCGTTTGTCGCGTTTCTGGGTCCTGGGTTGCTGAATCTTATTTTGGCGCTTTCGATCGGCGGCTGGGTCGGATATGCGCGGCTGGTCCGCGCCCAGGTGCTGGCCGTGCGGGAGCGAGAATTTGTGGAAGCCGCGCGCGCCGTGGGGGCCAGCGATTTGCGCATTTTCACGCGGCATATTCTGCCGAACATCCTGCAGCCGCTGATCGTGCAGGCGGCGATCGGCATGGCCGGTGCGGTTCTGGCGGAGGCGACGCTCAGTTTTCTGGGCCTCGGCGTTCCGCCGCCGGCAGCGAGCTGGGGATCGATGCTCAACGATGCGCGGCCGTTTTTGTTCGACGCGCCGCATCTGGTGGTCTTTCCGGCGATCGCTGTGATGCTTTGCGTGCTTTCGTTCAATTTTCTGGGCGACGCGCTGCGCGATTACCTCGATCCGCGGACGAGGATCGCGGTCGGACTGTGATCGGCGCGCTGGCGTTTCGTTGGTGACTCGGCCATGCGCATCGGCGTCATTTCCGACACGCACGGGCTGTTGCGGCCTGAGGCGCTCGCAGCGCTGGCCGGCGTCGACCACATCCTGCACGCAGGAGACGTCGGCGACCCGAAGATTCTATCCGCCCTCAAGGCAATCGCGCCGCTGACTGCGATTCGCGGCAACATCGATCGCAGTGGTCCATGCGCGGCGCTGCCAGTGACGGAGATCGTCGAGCTGGGCGGAACGACGTTTTACCTGTTGCATGACCTCCATGAGCTCGACCTTGATCCGGCAACTGCCGGAATTGGGGTGGTCATCAGCGGCCACTCACACAAGCCGCTCCTCGAGCATCGCCGTGGCGTGCTGTATCTCAACCCTGGAAGCGCGGGTCCGCGGCGATTTTCTTTACCGGCCTCGATAGGACTTGTCATGCTCGGCGACGGCGCGCCGCTGGCGGAGATTATCCCCCTGGTACGGTGAGCACAGCCGCGCCTGGCGTGCCTCGGCCATGGAGTTTTATTCCTCGCGCAGCAGGATCAGAGGATCGAGCGTCAACGCTCGCTGCGCGGGAATCCAGGTAGCCACCAGCCCCAGCAGCGTCATTGCCAGAACCACGCCAGCCAGTACCAGCGGATCGCGTGGGGTTGCTCCGTACACGATGGACGCCAACACCCGCGTTGCCAGAAGGCCGAGAACCAATCCTGCCGCAGACCCCAACGCGAGCAGTTTTACAGCGCGTCCGAGCGCTGTCCGCAGTAGTTCGGTCCGCTGCGCGCCGAGAGCAATGCGAATGCCCAGTTCGCGCAGCCGCTTGCTGATCGAATAAGCTGCCATTCCAAAGACGCCGGTCACCGACAGCATTGCGCCCATCAACCCCAGAATGCCCAGCGCCATGGTCGCCACGCGCGCAGGAAACAGGGCAACCCCCAGGAAATTGTCCCAGGTGTCGACGTTGACGAGGAGACCCGCGTCCAGCTGGTGCAGCTGGCTCCTGATGGCAGCAACCAGCTGCTTCGGATCACGGCTCGATCGCACGATCAGGTCGGTGGCTCTCGGCGGCGACTGCAGGAACGGCAGGAACATCGCCGGTTGCTGGTCCTCAGTCATGCTGAAATACTTGCCGTTTTCGACCACACCGACCACCTGAATACGCGTTCCGTCCTGTAGTTTGTAATACCGTCCAACGAAGTCGCGATCCTTGCCGAAGAGCTGCGCGGCAAGGTCCCGATTGACGAGGGCGACGCGCGGCGCGTTCTGGTCATCGTGCCAGCTGAAGTCTCTCCCCGCGAGCAAGATCGTGCCGGCTGCGCCGAGATAGCCTGGAGATACGTCGTACCGGTAAGGAACGGCAGCGGCATTCCCCGGCCTCAGGTCTCGGGCTTCATCCCGAAAAACATGCGTGTTGAGAGCGGCGGCATAGATTAACGGCGGGTAGTTCGTTACGAGTCCGGCTCGTTGCACACCGGGAATCGCCTGCAGGGCCTGGACGATACGCTTCTCCATGGCAAGCGCCTGGTCGCCGGTATAACCGGCTTGAGCCAGGTTGACGTCGACCACCATCGCGTTGCGCGGCTCGAAGCCAAAGTGGCCGTGCAGCGAGCGCACCAGTCCGCGTACCGCGACCAGCGACGACGTAACCAGCACCGCGCAGATGGCAATCTGCACGACCAGCAAAACGTCCCGGACTGTGATGCGGCGCCCTACTCTGGTGCTGGACCCTGCTTTGACGACCTCATAGGGATTAGCCCTAAGCACCTGGCGCACCGGCACGATCCCGAAGAGCAGAGCGCTGACCAGTGCCAAAACCAAGGCCATCCAGTAGACCGTTGCGTCGGGAGCAACCGGAAGACGGATAGGTGCTGCGGGAAATGGCTGCCACAGGCTCAACCGGCGCAGCAGCACGATGCTGGCGATAAGTCCAGCGGCGCCACCGGCTAGCGAAAGCAGCACGGCTTCGGTCAGGAGTTGACGCAGGATGCGTCTCCGGCTCGAACCCAGTGCGAGGCGCAGAGCGACTTCCCGCGAGCGATCGGCGGTGCGCGCACCAAAGAGGCTGCCCAGGTTGGCGCACGCGGCCAGCAAAATCATGCCTGCCAGCAGCATCAATCCGGCCAGGAACGCGCGTGCGGGATTGCCAAAAACAAAAAGACCCGGGTGCGCAAGTGTGTAATCCCGGTGACCGGCCTCCTTCGGATAAGTCTTTTCCAGATACGAGGCGACAGATTTCAAATCCGCCGTGGCCTGCGCTGGCGTCACGCCAGGGTTCAAACGGCCGAGCGTCTCAAAAATTCCCTGAACGTTGGCGCGCGCGTGCAGGAGATCCTGCCCGTCTACCTGTTCCTGATTCACGATGGGCATAAAAAAGTCAGGAGAGCCAAACAGAAGCGTTCCGCGGAAATCCCGCGGCGCGACACCGATGATCGTGAAAGGATGCTTGCTGAGCTGGACGGTGCGGCCCACGACGCCAGAATCGTCATGAAAACGGCTGTGCCAATAATCCCAGGTGAGCACGATATACGGAGCGCTGTTGGGACCCTGCTCATCGGTCGAGTGGAAGAAACGTCCGAGACTGGGCTGAAGCCGGAGCACGTCAAAGTAGTTCCCGCTGGTCGCGTAGCCGGTGGCACTGACTGGATCGTTGCCCGTATCCATGCCGGTAAAGACCATCTTCCAGGCAGCCAGACCGGCGAAGCTCTTGTTGCGGTCGTGCAGATCGACATAATTGGGATACGACTCGAATTGTTCGATCGCCCACAGACTCTTTGGCTGCGGCACATTCACGGGACGCAGGACGAGCGCATCCATGATGCCGAAGACCACGGCGTTGGCGCCGATGGCTAAAGCCAGGGTGGCAACAGCGGCGAAGGTGAAGCCAGGAGACTTGCGCAGGGTGCGCAGGCTGAGCCGAACATCGTGAACGGCGGTCTCGATGAGATTGCCGCCCAGAGCTTCGTGGGATTCCTCTTTGTAGCGTTCGTAGCCACCGAATTCGATGCGTGCCCGACGTTCCGCTTCGGCGCGGTTGAGTCCGGAACGCTCCAGGTCGTCAGCGCGGTGCTGGATGTGGGAGCGAAGCTCTTCGTCCATGTCATCGGCGATTGCAGAGCGATGGAAAAACTTTACGGCGACGGAACGAAACCACGCCAGGAGTTTCATATTTCCTCCACCTGCGCGGCGAGCGCGGACGCCATCGCGGTGGCAAGACGATTCCAGCCCTCGGTTTCTTCCCGAAAGCGCTTGCGGCCTGCAGCCGTCAGCTCGTAAAACTTGGCGCGACGGTTGTTCTCCGATGTGCCCCAGCTTGCCTTTAGCAATCCCTGGCGAACCAGGCGAAACAGCGCCGGATAGAGCGCTCCCTGCTCGATGAGCAGCGCACTGCCGGAGATTTGGCCGATGCGGAGCAGAACACCGTAGCCGTGCAGCGGACCGAGCGAGACGGCCTTGAGGATGAGGAGATCGAGAGTGCCGGGTAGAATCTGAGCGTGATCGGGCATGCGGACTCCTAATGTGATTAGGAGAGTACTCCGGACACTCCTAAGCTGTCAAGGAGAACATGAATGGGCCTGATTCTGACCCGCTAATAGGCCCAGCTACAGTCGCGAGTGAAGTCGGTGGTTTCCGCGCGCTGCCAGGTGGCGCCGGTTTTCTCGACTGCAAAGATTCCCCCGCTGCCACAGAAGCTGCCGCACATTTTGATAACCGACACCAGAGCGTGGGTGTGGGCACGGTCGAAGCCGGGAACTCCGAGGAAGCGCACATGCCTGACTGTTTTGTACGCCGCGCATTGGGCGGTGTCGGCTCCATGGGTTTCGAGACAGCTTTGCGCCTGGATAGCGTCGGATGCGGAAAGCAGCCGGTATCCCTGCGGAATCGCGAATTGCGATTCCCATCGATGGCTCTGCGCGTTGGCGGCGACAAAGGCGTCAGCCATCTCGTGCTCGTCGGCCGTGGACGGCTTGAGGCAGCTGCCACCCACCTGCGGAATATCCGTGACTGACTTCTCTGAGAAGACGAGCGGCTCATCGCTCGGAGCCTGGTAGAGAGCAGAGTAGACGTCGTAGGCATCGGCAGGCGCTGTTCCGCCGCCTGGCTGGTTCAGCGGATTCGTGGCCGAAAGATCCGGGATGTGCGGATTGGCAGGCGTCTCCGGTAAGTGGCGTGGAATGAGGCGCAGTCCGATGATTGCCACGGCAATGGCGACCAGAATGAGCCGGAAACCGAGGCGCGGCGTGAGGCGCATGCAGAACTCCTGTAGGAAAATTGTAGAAGGCGGGCAAAAAGCAGCCTGTAGCCTGTAGCCGGTAGCGGCGGACAAAAAACGGCCAGTAACCGGTAGCCTGTAGCCGGGTAGCAGCAGCCAAGCCACCCCTACCCCCCCGAAACTGTTAAGTGTCTGATTTCAGGCGTGTTCCTGAAGCCCTCTGGGCTTAAGTAATTGAAAATGGGTCAGTTGCTTCACGCTTGCGAACTGCATCATTCACGCTCATGAAGGGGCGTGATGATTGATTCGGGGTCAGTTTGCGAAACGGCCGCTTTTGTAACAGAGGCGGTCGAGTTTGTCACAGACTCGGCCCGCGTTTGACGTCAACTCGGGCGAGATTGCGGCAAGGCCGGGCACGGAAGCGGGCACGGTTCCTCCTTTCCAAAACAGAAAAGCCTCGCGGTAAGCGAGGCGACTCGGGTGCGATTTGCGGGGGGAAATTTTTTCTTTGCCCCCTATTGTCAGGATACCAAGTCCAGCTATAAAAGCCGCCAAAACTCTTTGAGGGTATTGTGGTGGAAGTGGCGTGGAATGTTGGGTTATTACTTTGGATTTTTCCACAGGGGATTGACAGAACTGTGGAAAAACGGGGAGTTGGGGAGTGGGGCCGTGTTCGGGCTACGCTCACTCAGCCCCAAACCGGACTTGAAGGGGCCACTTGGCGTGCAGCCTCATCGCAACAACAGCAGATAAATCCCAACCCCAACCCCGAACAAGGCGAGCACCAGCGCCAGGAAAACGGCGTTGCGCGCGATGCGACCAGGAATCCACGCGCCTGACCGCAGCTCCCTGACGGTACGGACATGGTCCATGACCGCGGAAAGATTAACGATGACGCCGAGCGCGACCAGCCCGACTCCGGAATAGACGGAAAGCCCGGTCGGATGCGGCGCGGCCGCCTGATTTCCCTGCCACTCGCGCAGAAACAGACCAAAGCGCGCCAGCGCGAAGCCAACGCCCATCAACCCCAGCCCAGTGCGGATCCAGGCAAGGAAAGTGCGCTCGGCCGCGAAGTAAGTCCCTGGGTCTTCGAGTTCGTTTGGCATGGAGCGATTGTAGAGGGGTTCAGGCTTGACTTTACTCGCGAGCTGCTGTGTGCTGATCGAACGATGCACCTCGCCTTACTGCTTCTCCTCGCGTTGCAGGCCTCGGCTCCGGCACCGGCCGGTCAAGACCCCTTCGCGGCTCTGCGCGATCAATGGGCGAAGGATCTGCATGCGAAGCACATCGACGACGATCTGGCCCAATACGCGCCGGACGCGGACTTCATCAGCGACGCCGGCCGGACGCACGGAACCGCGGCTTTGCGGCAGCTGTTTGAGACGATCACGGCCACTCTGGACAGCGATCTCGCCTTCACATCCGAGCGAGTCGAGATTTCAGGCGATCTGGCCTACGACTCCGGGACCTACAAGGAGACGCTGGTGACCAGGGCGACGGGCAAGGTCCAGCATATGAGTGGGGATTACCTGACTGTCTATCGCCGCACCCGGGCCGCGAATGGCAACGCGGTCTGGCTCATCGTGGAACAGGTCTGGATGGGGCCGCCGCCGGAATAAGCCAGCGGCCGGGAAAAAAGGCGAGCCGAAGCTCGCCCTTCATCCTTGTTAACCTTGTGGGATTGTTTGCGTCTTACAGAGGCTGAACGTCAGCTGCCTGCCAGCCCTTAGGCCCCTTGACGACGTTGAATTGCACGGCCTGACCTTCCTGCAGACTCTTGAAGCCATTGGCGGAAATGGCAGAGTAGTGCACGAAGACATCCTCGCCGTTCTGGCGCGAGATAAAGCCGTAGCCCTTCGCGTCGTTAAACCACTTCACAGTACCTTGTTCCATTTGTTGCTTATGTCCTGAATTGAATTGCGCTGGAGTGAATCGGAGCGAACTGGCAGACCCTACATTTCCTGCTTTGTTGGGCGAGGCGAAAGACTGCGCTTGCCCGGTTCGGTTCTAACGCTAATGCATTGTACCAGATTCGGCTGGCACCCCCCGGGGTTCCGTCAGCCGATTGTGGCTGGCTGGGCGGGCAGCCCCCTGGGATTGGGACCGAACTGGTTCTCGCCCGGATCGCCGTCGGTGGCGAGCAGGACGATGAGCCAGATGCCGCCGATGAGCGGTACGAGCGAGATCAAAATCCACCATCCGCTCCGGTTGGTGTCGTGGAGGCGCCGGATCCCGACTGCCAGGCTGGGGCCGAGGGCCGCCAGGCAGTAGATCACGCACAGGATCATGACACCGATGCCGATACTGGTGTTCTGGGTGAGCTCTGCTCCATCTGGATTTGCAGATTGGCGATAGCGTCGTCAGGGCACTGAGGACGAGGGTCCAGAAACACGAAAGCTGCGGATTACTCCGCAGCTCGACCTGCCTCAACTCTGGGAAATCTGGGCCTGCAACGCAGCGATCTGCGCTTCGGTCGCGGCGACGGCGGCCTGTTCGTCCTGGAGCGCCAGCTCCTCGGCCTGCAACTGAGCCGTCAGCGCCGCGGTTTTGGCGTTCGAGACCAACTGACCTGGGATCTGCGCTGGATGGGTCAGGTCCACGGTGCCGACGCCGGACGTGGCGCCCTGGGCCTGCTGGACCAATGTTTTTGCCTGTTGGCCGAGGATGCTTTTCAGGCTCTGGGCGTTGGCAGCGCCGCAGGTGAGGGGCAACATCGCCAGAACCACCAAAAGCCGCATCGTGAACTGTGTTCGTGTTTTCATGGGGTGCCTCCTTTTCTTCAGCTTCTCTTCTTCACCTTCAACTCTCTGGCCCGTTTGAGAACAGATGCAGGAAAAGGATGCGGATATTTTTTGGGGCGGTGCAAAATTGACCGCACCACTCTGGTCCGCCGTCCAGCCGCAAAGCAGGTATGCTGGTGGTTTCGATGGCTCAGGACCTGATGCGCGACACGGAACTGCTGGGCGAGGCGCTGGACCTCCTTGAGCGGGAGTTCTCCCGCTTGCCCGCATCTGCGCCTCAGATCCCCGGCGAATCGCGCATGGCTTCGGTACTAGCGGAGGCGGCGCACCGGATGGGCGACAACTTCCCCTACTTTCATCCGCTGTATGCCGGGCAAATGCTGAAGCCGCCGCATCCGGTGGCGCGGGCTGCTTATGCGATGGCGATGTGGCTGAACCCTAACAACCATGCGCTGGATGGCGGGCGGGCCAGCTCGCGCATGGAATGGGAAGCGGTGCGCGAGATTGCCGCGATGTTTGGGTGGAGCGAGTTTATCGGCCACCTGACCGGCGGCGGCACGCTCGCGAATCTCGAAGCGTTGTGGGTGGCCGGGCAGATGATGCCGGGGAAGAAGATTGTGGCATCGGAGCAGGCCCACTACACGCACGAGAGAATCACCGCGGTGCTGCGGCTGCCGTTTGCGTCGATTGCGTGCGATGAGAACGGGCGGATGGACCTGACGCATCTGGAGGCGGCGCTCAAGTCGGGCGAGGTGGGGACGGTGGTCGCGACGCTGGGAACGACAGGGGCGGGCGCGGTCGATCCGCTGCCGGCGATTCTGGATTTGCGGGAGAAATATCGGTTCCGGCTGCATGTGGACGCCGCTTACGGCGGTTATTTTCGGCTGGCTTCGAACCTGGATGGAGATGCGGCGCGCGCCTTCGAGCGCATCACGGAGGCGGACTCGATTGTGATCGATCCGCACAAGCACGGGTTGCAACCCTATGGGTGTGGGTGCGTACTCTTTCGCGATCCGGCGATGGGGCGGTGGTACAAGCACGACTCGCCATGCACGTATTTCACCTCGCAGGAACTGCACATTCATGGTGGAGCGCCGCAGTCGGGAGGCAGTTGTGCAGTCGGGTCGTTCGCAGCCGAGCTTTTTGCGGAGGGTTCACTGCACCTTGGGGAAATCAGCCTCGAATGCTCGCGCGCAGGGGCGTCAGCGGTGGCGCTGTGGACGACGCAACGGCTGTTGCCTCTGGTGCGGGGCGGCGAGTTTGCTCGCGGGATTGAGCAGGGCAGAGAAGCGGCGCTGCGCCTGCACGACATCATCGCGTCCGATCCGCGATTCGTCGCCGGCCCGGCGCCCGATCTTGACATTGTGGTTTGGGCGATGCGCGCGGTGACTCCTGCCGAGTCGTCACGACGAGCGCAGCAGGTGTTTGACGGGGCGGCGAAGCATGATCTGCACCTGGCGCTGGCACAGATGCCGGCACGCATCTTTCCGGAAGCGGGCTGGGCGGGTGAGCATCAACCGAGCACCGTCACTTGCCTGCGCTCGGTTCTTATGAAGCCCGAGCATCTCGCGTGGGTCGAGGAAATCGGCCGGCGTTTGCGGAATGCCTTATGATGGCTCACATCTCTGCCGCATCCCGCCCTGGGCCGTCGCGCATACGCGCGGCGCGACGATCGTTACCCTGAAGGACAGATATTGGACTTTTCCGGTCTTTTTTACGGAGGGAAATGGGTCCTGCATGCTCGATGTAAACGGTATTAAAGGAAAGCACGCGGAGCGGTTTGGCGCGAGGCCCGCGGTTTTTGTGGCTCCCGGGCGCGTGAACCTGATTGGCGAGCACACCGACTACGCGGGCGGATTTGTGATGCCGGCGGCCATCGACTTCGGAACCCTCGCTGCCATCACGCCGCGCAACGACGGGCGGGTGGTGATCTGGTCAGAGAATTTTGAGGAGCAGATCAGCCACCAGATCGACGGATTGCCCAAAAATGGCGGCGGGCACTGGTCCGGTTATCCGCTGGGGGTCGTCAAGATCCTGTGCGAGGCTGGCTTCGCCGTGCCGCCGTTCAGTCTGACCGTGCAGGGCGATGTGCCGCTGGGCGCCGGACTGAGCTCGTCGGCTTCGATCGAAGTTGCGACTGCTCTGGCGGTTCTGAGTTTGACGAAGGCAGACCCGGCGCGCGAGGAGATCGCGAAGCTTTGCCAACGAGCGGAAAACGTTTATGTCGGCGCTTCGTGCGGCATCATGGACCAGTTCATCGCGTGCCGCGGGGCGGAGAATCATGCGCTTCTGCTCGACTGCCGGTCGCTGGAGTACCGGCTGGCGCCGATTCCCGAAACGGTGAGTCTGGTGATTGCGAACACGATGGTGAAGCACGCCATTGCCGGCGGAGAATACGGCATCCGGCGCACGGAGGTCGAGGAGGGAACTGCGATCCTGCGCGGGCATCGACCGGAGATTCAATTGCTGCGCGACGCGACGACGAAGGATCTGGAGGAGTGGGGCGACGAGATGCCCGGCAACGTCCTGCGCAGGTGCCGTCACATCATTACGGAGAATGTGCGGACCGTGGCTGCCGCCGATGCGCTGGCCGCGGGGAACCTGAAGAAGCTGGGCGACCTGATGGCTGCGGCCCATGCCAGCTATCGCGACGACTTCGAGGCCAGTTGCGAAGAGGCCGACGCGATGGTGGAAGCAGCGCAGCGCCTACCGGGACTCATCGGGGCGCGACTGACCGGAGGGGGATTCGGCGGATGCACGGTCAACCTGGTGCAGGCCGATCTGGCCCAGGAGTTTGCCGCGCGCCTTTATGATGAATATCGCGCGCGCACCGGCATTGATGCTGAGATCTACCGCTGCCATGCCTCGGCCGCAGCGCATGCAGTTTAGAGAGGCACGAAAGATGACGCAGAGAGAGTTCTATCTGGAACGGCGGCGCGCGGAGTTGCCGGTATTCCTTAAGGTTTTGAAAGCACTGCCCGCGGATCAGATGGAGTACAAGCCGCACGACCGTTCGCCGTCAGCGGAACAACTGGTGTGGACGCTGACATCGGAGTTGCGGGCCGGCGTCGATGTGGTGAAGGAGCACAAGGCCGAATGGAAGTCGGATCCCGCGCCGCCGCTGCCGGAAATGGTTGCGCTTTTCGAGCAGTGGTCGAAGGAGCTGATCGATGGGGTGGCGGCTATGGATGAGGAGGCGTGGAACCGGCCGGCAAAGTTTTATTACGGCGGCAAAATGGTCTCCGAACAGCCGGCGGCTCAATTCCTGTGGATGATTTTCTTCGACGCGATTCATCATCGCGGACAGCTGACGACGTATTTGCGGCCGATGGGGAGCAAGGTTCCGGCAATCTACGGGCCGTCGGGGGACGAGCGTCCCACTTAGCGGGATCGTTTTGATGGGGTGCGAGTATTCCACAGAAGAGCCATACCGGCGCTTTTGATGCCGATGTAACAATCACAACGGGCTGGCGCTGGGACTTCGTGCCTGAGGGAAGATGTCATATCCTGAAGGGACAGTTGCTTTTGGGCGGGCCGGAGAAAACGTTTTAGTGATGCGTTTTATCAATCGTTCCCAGTACCTATCCCCAGAGGAACCAGGCGAAGGCGGCATGGTCGCCTATTTCTCGATGGAAATCGCGGTGATGCCGGAGTTCCCGACGTACAGCGGGGGCCTTGGCGTGCTGGCCGGGGATACGCTGCGCGCCGCGGCCGATATGGGTTTGCCGCTGGCCGCCGTCACCCTGGCTCACCGCAAGGGCTACTTCCGCCAGCGTCTGGATGCCACCGGGGTGCAAACCGAGGAGCCCCAGCCGTGGAGTCCGGAAACCACATTGGCAGCGGAGGAGCCGGTCGTCAGCGTCACGATTGAAGGCCGGCCTGTTGCGGTGCGCGCATGGCGCTATGACATGGAGGGCGTCACCGGGCACCGCATCCCTGTTTATTTTCTGGATACCAATCTTGAACAGAATGACCCGATTGATCGCACGCTGACCGATCAGCTCTACGGCGGCGACGCGGACTACCGCCTGCGCCAGGAGGCGATCCTGGGCATTGGCGGCGCGCGCATGCTGCGAGCCCTCGAATACGAGCCCTCCGTTTACCACATGAACGAGGGTCACGCCGCGCTGCTGACGATTCCCGTACTGGAGCAGGAGCTCCACGGCGCGGGCTTGCAGACGGCTACCGAGCGCAACATTGAGGCGGTGCGCCGCCGCTGCGTTTTCACGACGCACACCCCGGTACCGGCGGGGCACGATCGCTTTTCCGGCGAGCAGGCTTATCGCATCCTTGGCACGGAACGCGCGGGGATGCTGGAGCACTTCGGGTGTTTCCACGACGGGCTGCTCAACATGACGTACGTTGCCCTGCGCTTCTCGCGCTTCGTCAACGGGGTGGCGATGCAGCATGGCAAAGTCTCCCGGCAGATGTTTCCCGAATACACCATCGACGCCATCACCAACGGCGTCCATGCCGGAACGTGGACGGCGCCGTCCGTCCAGGCGATTTTCGATCGGCATCTTCCCCGCTGGCGCCAGGACAATGTCACGCTGCGCTACGCCATCGATATTCCGGAGAATGAAATTGTCGAAGCCCATGCCGCTTCCAAGCAGGCGCTCATCGAGGCGGTGAAGGCAGCCACCGGCGTGGAGATGCGGCCGGAAGTCTTCACCATCGGCTTCGCCCGCCGTGCTGCGACCTACAAGCGCGCCGACCTGCTCTTTACCGACCCCGAACGCCTGGTGCATATGGCGGAGAAATTCGGCGGCATGCAGGTTGTTTATGCGGGGAAGGCGCATCCTGCGGACGAGCCAGGCAAAGCGAAGATTCGCCGGGTGATTGAGCTGGCGAAGGAACTGCGCGAAACGCCTTTGAGCATCGTCTACATCGAAAATTACGAGTGGAAACTCGGTGCGCTGCTCACTGGCGGGGTCGACCTGTGGCTCAATACGCCGCGGCGTCCTTACGAGGCTTCAGGGACCAGCGGGATGAAAGCCGCGCTCAATGGCGTGCCCAGCCTTAGCATTCTCGATGGCTGGTGGATTGAAGGCTGGATCGAAGGCGTCACCGGCTGGGCTATCGACGACAACGACGATGAGGCGGGAGAAGCCAAATCGCTCTACGAGCACCTGGAGAAGCTGATTCTGCCGCTGTTCTGCAAAGACACGGGGCAGTGGCGGCGCATCATGCGCTCGACGATTGCCCTCAACGGATCGTTCTTCAACACGCAGCGCATGCTGGAGCAGTACGTCATCAATGCGTACTTTCCGGAGAAGCGCGTGGAGAAGACCGCAGAATCGCCTCAGCCGGAGCTGGAGAAGACCGTCGCCGGATAGGAATCGCCAGGGCAGTCGATGAAGTTCGACAACGCCTGGAGTAACGTGTGGCGACGCTGATTCCTTCGTGCCGGCAGCGCAAATCTGCGATGCTATACTTGCGCTGAAATTCTGCACGTCCACACCAGTGTTGACGGGCCGCAAACGGCGCCTTGCGGTTCGGTTCGCTCGGTTTTTGCAGCCGGAACCATGGGAGAGATTCCTTTGAACCAGTCATCCGTGGAGCAATTGGCGCCGGAAGTCGCCCGGCGGCCGCTCTGCGTCGATCTGGACGGCACCCTGGTCAAAAGTGACACGCTGATGGACTCGCTGCTGCTTCTGGTGCGCAGCCACCCGCTCGCGGCACTACAGCTTCCGATCTGGGTGCTTCGCGGCAAAGCGGCCTTCAAGGCCGAAGTGGGCGCTCGCGTCTCTCTCGATGTGCGCCATCTGCCCTACAACCGCTCGGTTGTCGAATATCTCGAAGTCGAGCGCGGCGAAGGTCGCAAGCTGTATCTGGCGACGGGCGCAGATCAGCAGCTGGCAACTCGGATTGCAAATCACCTGGGATTGTTCGACGGCGTACTGGCCAGCGACGGAAAGACGAATCTGACCGCAGGCAACAAGCTCGACGGCCTGCGCAAAACTTTTGGCGAGGAAGGCTACGACTACATTGGTAACGCCGGCCCGGACCTTCCGCTGCTGCAGCATGCGGGAGCGGCGATGATCGCCAATCCAGCCCCCGTGCTGCGTGCTCGCCTGCGCTCGCGTGGAGTCGCGGTTGACCGGGAATTCAAGGATCGCGTCGCGCCCGCCAAGGCTGCGCTGAAAGCGATTCGGCTGCATCAGTGGGCGAAGAATGTGCTGATTTTTCTGCCTATGCTGCTCGCGCACGTTCTTCGCGCCAGGGTGTTCGGGGATGCGGCGATCGCGTTTGTCAGTTTTAGTCTCTGCGCCTCGTCCACGTACATTGCCAACGATCTGCTCGACATTGAATCGGACCGGCGTCACCCTACCAAGCGCGCGCGGCCTTTCGCCTCCGGCGATTTGCCGGTGATAACGGGCGTGGCGATCAGTGGCGCTTTCCTGGCCGGAGGCGTCGCGCTCGCCGCCGTTTTTCTTCCCCGAGGCTTTTTGCTGTGGCTGTTTCTCTATCTGGTGGCGACGCTGTCGTATTCGCTGGTGCTCAAACGGGTGGTGCTGGTCGACGTCATCCTGCTCTCTGGTTTGTACACGGTGCGGATGCTGGCAGGCGCCTCCGCCACACGCGTGGATATTTCTCCGTGGCTGGGGGCCTTCTCGGTATTCCTGTTCCTGAGCCTCGCGATGGTGAAGCGCTTCAGCGAGCTGCAGAATGCGCGGGCGCGCGGACAGGCCCTCGCCAATGGCCGCGGCTACCTGCTCGGCGACATTGAGCAGCTGCGCAGTTTCGGAACGTGCAGCGCCTACACCGCCGTCGCGGTTTTCCTGTTCTACATCGGCGCGCACGAAGTCAGCAGTCTCTACGCACACTCCAACCGGCTGTGGCTGATCGCGCCGCTGATGATTTTCTGGCTGAGCCGGGTCTGGCTTCTGGCCTCGCGCGGCCAGCTTGACGAGGACCCCGTCATTTTTGCCGTCACCGATCCCCTGAGCCTGATGACCGGCCTCGCGGTCGCGGTGATTGCAGCCCTTGCAGCTTTGTAGCGCTCAAGAAAGCGACGATCCATGGGTAAATCAGACAGCAACGCGGAACAAACCCCACAGTTCGAATCCTGGGGACGCTATCCTCAGTTCCGGGCCGACGTCGTTCCGCTGCACTGGGCCACCGACTTTCCGCTGAAGCCGTCGCCGGCCACGCCGCAGCTGCCGGTCGGACTAGGCCGTAGTTACGGCGACGTTTGTCTGTTGGAGAACGGCCTGCTGCTCCAGACCGCGGGAATGGACCGGCTGCTTCATTTCGATGCGACAACCGGCATGCTGCGCTGCGAGGCGGGCGCCTCGCTCCAGCAGATTCTCGATTTTGCCGTGCCCCGCGGCTTCTTTCTGCCGGTCACGCCGGGAACGAAATATGTAACGGTGGGCGGGGCGATTGCCAACGACATTCACGGCAAGAATCATCACGTTGCGGGTACCTTTGGCAGGCATGTTCTGCGCTTCGAGCTGGTGCGCTCCGACGGTACCCGCTTCGTATGCAGCCCCATTGAAAACCCTGAGTGGTTCGCCGCTACGATCGGCGGCATGGGACTTACGGGCCTGATGACGTGGGCCGAAATTCACCTTCGTCCCATCGTTTCCCGACGGATCGATTATCGTGGCGACAAGTTTCACGGCATCGACGAGTTTTTCGCGCTGTCGCAGGCTGCGACGAGCGAATACACGGTGGCCTGGATCGACTGCGTTTCCAGGGGCCGCAACTTTGCGCGCGGTATTTTCATGCAGGGCGATCACTCGGAGACGCCGGGGCCCCTGACCAGGAGCAAAGAGCCGAAACTCACGTTTCCGTTCGACCTGCCCGCGATTGCCCTGAACCGCTTTTCGATGGCGGCGTTCAACTCGCTCTATTTTCACAAGCAGCTGGGCCAGCAAAAGGCCGGCCCTGTGGACTACGAGCCGTTTTTCTATCCCCTGGACGCGGTCCAGCGCTGGAATCGCATGTATGGGAAGCAAGGCCTGCTGCAGTTCCAGAACGTCCTGCCGCACGAGAGCGGCCGCGAGGGGATGCTGGAAATCCTGCGGGCCATCACCCAGTCCGGACTTGCATCCTTTTTGGCCGTGATTAAGTTCTTTGGAGACGTTCCTTCGGTCGGAAAAATGTCCTTTCCCGTGCCCGGCGTGATGCTGGCGCTCGATTTTCCGATTCGCCGGCAGGTTAGCTTCGAACTTGTCGACCGGCTCGCGCGGATCACCCTTGAGCATGGCGGGCGGATGTATTCCGCGAAGGACGCGCGGATGACGCCCGCGCAGTTCCAGACCTTTTATCCGCAATGGCAGGACTTCGCGCGCTATGTCGATCCGGGCTTCGACTCGGCTTTCTGGCAGCGGGTGACGGGACGGAGGCCGCTGGATGGGTGATCCGCCCGCGGTCGCGGTCCCGAGG
>JBAVUB010000239.1:0-12378 GCA_049696575.1 Acidobacteriaceae bacterium
GAGGTCGGCGCGGCTGCCGGTGCGCTGCATGAATCCAGAGAGGAGAGCGCGGGCCTGCAGGTATTCCTCGGAGGTTTCTTCGCCCAGATGGGCGGTGCGCGCTGCGACGCGCTCGGCGGGCGGCTGGAGCTGGCCGACCCCCTGGAGCGAGGCGAAGACCTCGTTGCAGATTTCGGTTTGCACGGCAATCAGGTCGAAGGAAGGCACGCTGATGGCGCCGCCACCACGTACGCTCTGGGTTTCGACTTCGAGCAGCTGCCAGTTCAGATCGAAGCCCTGATCGGAGCGGGCGAAGCTGCCGGTGAGCACCCAGTTAACCAGCAGCTTTTGCCCGATTTCGAGAGGATCCATCCGGGCAACAGGCAGGTGCATGAGGGCGCTGGAGGGACGGACGACCAGCGAGGACATGCGTGCGATGCGGGTGGCGATGGCGTCGGCGAGCGCGAAGCCGTAGAGGGGCGCGACGTCGGCGGCGCCGAGATTCTTAAAGGGCAGGACGAGAATCGTGTTTTGCGCGGCTTTTTCTTCGGAAGACTCGCGGAAGCGCTCGGCGAGCATGGAGAGCAGGCCGGTGGCTCGCTTTTCTTCTTCGGCTGCCGTGGAAGGGGGAAGGACGGCGGCTGCGTCGCCGGGAATAATGCCGGTTTCGAACTGCAGCGTCTTCATGATGGTCTTGAGCGCTTCGCGGACTTCGGCCGCGCTCGAGTAGCGCTCGGCCGGCGTTTTGTTCAGACAGCGGAAGATGACGGAGCTCAGCTCGGGTGGGATGTTGTCGAGGGGCGGAGGGTCAACGAATTGAATGGCGCGGATGGACTGGAACTCATCGCCATCGGGGCGGGCGAAGGGATGGCGGCCGCTGGCGAGCTCGTAGAGGATGACGCCGAGGGCCCAGAGGTCGCTTTGCACACTGCTTTGGCCGGTGACGAACTGCTCGGGGGCCATGTAGGCGATGGTGCCGCCGCGCGCGGTGTAGGTGGCGATGGGGGCGCCGGGTTTCCGGCGGGAAGCTTTGGAGGGGTCGAAGCCGGCTTCTTCAGGAGGCAGGCGGCGGGCGAGGCCGAAGTCGAGAATCTTGGCGAGGCCGCCGTCGGTGAGCATGACGTTGGCGGGCTTGAGGTCGCGATGAAAGATGCCGAGCGAGTGAGCGGCGGACAGGCCATCGGCGATCTGGATGCCGACAGAGAGGACGAGCTGGAGACTGGCCGGGCCTTTGGCGATGAGCTTGTCGAGCGACTGGCCAGGAACGTACTGCATGACGATGAAGGCTTCCTCGCCTTCTTCGCCGACTTCGTAAATGGCGCAGACGTTGGGGTGCTCGATGGCGGAGGCCATGCGCGCCTCGCGCAGGACGGTGGTGCGCATCTGTTCGAGGGTGAGCGCGCCCCGCTTGAGGATTTTGAGCACGACGGGGCGCATGAGCTGGGTGTCGTTGGCGAGGTAGACGACGCCGCTGCCACCGGCTCCCAGTTTGCGAACCAGCTCATAGTGGGTGATGGTGCGCTTCATTGGCTAAGTTCAGTTTAGCGGAAGCGGGCTGGTAAAGCGTGGTATCCTTACTTCTTGAATTGGAGGTAAAGATGCCGAGTAGTCGCCTGAGCAGTAAGGGGCAAGTGACGGTTCCTCAGGAGGTTAGGGAGCGGTTGGGGTTGCGGACGGGGGACCGGGTGGATTTCGTAGAGGAAAGAGGGGAGACGATTCTGCGGCCGATGAAGGGGCAGGTTCATTCATTTCGGGAGTATATCGGGGCGTTTCCTGCATTCAAGACGCGTGAGGAGATCAATGCATGGGTGCGGGAGATGCGTGAAGATGATCGGACGCCTGAGTGAGAACGGCGATCGATACGAATATTCTGTCGGCGGTATGGGGCCGAGAGGCTAACGCCGATGGGATTGCCGAATTCCTCGATGCGGCAGGAGCACAGGGCGCTCTGGTGATTAGCCCCATCGTCTATGTTGAAGCCCGCGCGCATCCAAGTGTGACCGAAGGGGCGATGCATCAGTTTCTGAACGAGATCCGGATCGAGGTTGACTGGGCACTGGAGCAACCAGTTTGGCTACTTGCGGGCGAGCGCTTCGAGCAGCATACGCATCGCAGGCGCCGACAGGCAGCCGGCGAGCTGAGGCGGTTTCCCGCCGACTTCCTGGTGGGTTCCCATGCCTTGTTGCACGCCGACCGGCTCGTCACTCTTGATCAGCGGATTTACCGCACGGATTTTCCGGAGTTGACGCTGGTGGAGTTGTAAGAGGTCCCGCTTAGTCGCCGGCGAGGACTTTGCGGACGCGGACGCCCTGCTTGTTGAGCTCTTCGACGAAGTCTTCGATGCGCACGAGGAAATCCTGGCTGGCGCGAACCATGCGGGGCATGGAGTTCCATGCATCGCGGACGATGTCGGGATTTTCGAGCAGAGCGACGGCGGCGCCGGCAGCGGAAACGGCGAGAGCGGACTTGCGGCGGCCGGTGATGAGCAGCAGAGCGCCGACTACGAGAGAGCCGGCGGCGATGGTGCGAGTCCAGGGGATTTCCGAGAGGCTGGTTTCGAGTTGTTTCGTAATTTTCATGATTGGCTTGTCGCTGTCCATGTTGGATGAGATGGGCGGCTCGACGGTCTCTGCGATTTCCAGTGTTGTTTCTTTAATAGTACTGCGGCTGGCGGCTGGGGGTGACGACAGGGATAGAGGCAGAGCCGAGGCGGTCTGCATGCGCGAGAGCCATTCGGCTCCGCTGAGGGCATAGTCGGTCGTGGTCACGTGCGCTCCTAATCGAGATCGAATTCGCGGAGCGGCTTGCCGGTGTCGGGGGTCTCCTGGGCTTTTTTGAGGGCCTCGGCAAAGCGCTTGTTAAAGAGGTCTTCCTTATTCTTCTCGGCTTCAACGGACTGGCGGAAGATGCTCTCCTTGCGCTCTTCCTGTTCGCGGAGGTGGCGGGTAGCCTCGTCGAAGTCTTCGAAGGTGCGTTTGCGCGGCGCTGGGGTGTGCGCGACGATGGCGCGGGTGGAGGCGTCGATTTTGAGGATGGCCCCGCAGTCGGGGCAGGTGATATCAAAGGTCGAGTTGGCGTGCGATTTTCCTTTTTGGGACATACAGCGATTCCACCCGCGGGACGGCGGGCAGCTCCAGAGGGTGAGTGTAGCGCAAGAGAGGCTGTGGAGGTAGCGGAGCGGGGTTTAGTGCCTTAACTGGCGGGCCCGGCAAAGAGAATGAGATTGCCGTCGGGGTCTTGCACGACGAAGGTTGTGGCTTGCCACGGCTCAATCCTCAGGGGCTGAACGATCGTCACATCAGCGCCTTGATAGGCGAGGAAGAGCTGCTGGATCTCGTCCGCGGTGGCCAGGGTGATGGAGGCGGAGAGCAGGCCCTCCCGCTGGCGAATGTCTTCGCCAAAGAAATGCTCATCCATAGCACGGAGCGCAAGCCGGGCGTTGTCGCGGCTCATCTGCCCGTAGAACGGTGGATCGCCATAGATGAAGTCAATGGTGAAGCCGAGCTTCGCGGTGAAGAAGTCGGTGGCTGCTTTGAGGTCGCGCACGTAGAGGTGCGCGGCGATGGAGGTGAGAATCGGCTGAGCGTGTTGGTTCGTTTCGGACATAGTCAGTGGATCAGAGGTAGATGGCTTTGTGGCCGGGACAGTCCTGGGTGGCCTGTTCGACGAGTGTGGAGAGGAGCGGTGCGCCGTAGCGCGCGAGGTAAGCAATGCCGCCGATGGTGCGTTCCTGCGGATGGCGGTCGGGGAAAAGGTTGAAGGAGAGCGTGTCGACGTGGCGGCGGATGCTGGCGTCGCGCTGGAGTTGGTAATTGGCGGCGAGGCGGCGGAGGCGGTTCATCTGATAGCGCATCTTTGAGGCGGAGACGCGGGCGGAGCGGCCGAGCGCGGGATCGAGGGAATCGGTCCAGGCGATGAGGGCGTCGAGTTCGTCGTCGAGGACATTGCCGGTGGCGGCGAGGCGGCGCTTGCCTTCGATGGGCATGGAGCGCGCGCCGAGGCGGTGGGCCAGCTCGTCGGGGTGCGAGGAGAGAATGTCGGAGAGCGAGAGATCGTGCTGCTCGAGGACCTTGGCAATGGAGGGTTCGATGAGCGTGGCGCTCAGACGCGGGAGCACGGAAGTGGTGCGGCCGAGGATGGCCTGGTAGAGGACCTGGGATTGGGCGAAATAGGCGATCTCGGCGGGGCCTCCTATGGCGGCCTGGGTGGGCAATAGGAAATCCTGGAAGACGGGACGGAGGAGGGCGTTGGGGCTGAGGCGCTCGGGCGTCTCGTCGAGGATCGCAAGCAGATCGGCGGTAGAATGTGTGGTTTTGCCGGCAAGCCAGGCGCCGTTCTTGCGGCGCAGGGGGACGCGGGCGCCGGTGGATTCATCGAGGAGAAAGAGCAGGCTGCTGCCGGGGGCGACCAGGACCTGGGAGTGATAGCCGCGTTCCTGGAGGAGTCGATCGCGGGTGTGGAGTGCGGACTCGAAGGCGGCAGCGTCTTCGATGGCCTGGCGGAGAACGGGCGCGCCGAGGGCGTGGAAGGCACGCGTGGAAGCGTCGATGACGACGAGGCCGTAGTCGGCGAAGGTGGCGGCGATGAGGCGGGCAAAGGCCGAGGCGAAGGTCGCGTCGGGCGTGTAGCTGGCAGTGAGCAGGTCGAATTCGGGCGTGCCGCCGATCAGCTCCGCGGCGCGGTCGAGGACGGCGGTGATTCCTGGTCCAAGGAGAAGATTGCCAACCGGCTGGCCATTATGAGGGTAATCGAGGTTCAGGCGCAGGGTGTGGAGCGCGTGGCGCGAGGGGAGAGTGACGTGGTCGGCTTCGGCGAGGTCGTGGTCTTCGGTGGCGAGCCAGAAGATGGGGACTGCGTTCGCCGCTTGCGCGCGCTGGATGATGGTGGCGGCTTTGAGGAAGGTGAAGAGAGGTCCGCCGAAGAGGGCGACTTGCTGGCCGCTGACGACGGCGCCGGCGCCCTGGCGGAGGCGCTCGATGTTGGCGAGGGCTTTCGGACCGGCGCCCCAGCTGCGATTTTGTTCGAGGAGGTGATCGGCGAGGGCGGAGCGGTGAGCGGGGCTCTGCGCGGGGACTTCGTTTGCCCAGGACTGCGACCAGGGAGTGGAGACGAAGAAGGGGGACAGGGGTTCGTGGCTCGAGGCGTAGTCGAGGAAGAGCCGGCTTTGCCGGGGCAGCATCGAGATGGGAAAACAGTCGATCTTCACGGCAGAGCCTGCTCAAAGTTTCTCATGCACGCTGGCCGGGGAAGGACACGATCGCGGATCATTAGTCACAAAAGATCGGAGACAACCTTCCGATGCGGGTCCGGGGCGGGAGGATGCAGAAGAACAGGGAATAGGGAAATACAAGGTCCTTCGTCGCTCCGCTCCTCAGGATGACAGCGGTGCGAATGATGACGGGGGCGCGGATGATACCGTAGAAAAACAGCGAGGAGACGCATGGCGAAGAAGAAGAAAAAGGCGGCAAAGAAGGATGCGCCCGCAGTGCCGGTGCTGAAGAAGCTGAAAATCCGCGAGGGCGGACCGGCGAAGGTGCTGTCGTCGAAGGTTTCGTACAGCGGTCCGCTGTTTCGCGTGCTGACGGACGAGATTCAGGAGCCGAATGGCAAGAAAGTGCGCCGGGACGTGATCCGGCACGGGGGGTCGGCGGTGATTCTGGCGATCGACCGCTCCAAAAGCAAGAAGGATCCGCTGGTGCTGATCGAGAGGCAGTTCCGGCACGCCGCGCAACATTATCTCTATGAGGTTCCGGCGGGGAAGATGGAGAAGGGCGAGGACCAGCTGGCCAGCGCCAAGCGCGAGCTGATGGAGGAGACCGGGTACGCGGCGAAGAAATGGACAAAGCTGGTGCGGTACTTCGCAAGTCCAGGTTTTCTCGGGGAGTGGATGCAGGTTTTTCTGGCAGAGGACCTGACGCCGGGCAAGGCGCAGCCGGAAGAAGATGAGTCGTTCGAGCTGCAATTTGTGCCGCTCTCGGAGTTACTGCGGTTAATCGACGCGGGAGAGATTCGCGACGGCAAGACGCTGATTTCGGTGATGTATTACGCGCGCATGAGGCAGGGAAAGAAAAAGAAGAAGAGATGAGGTGCGGTTTCCTGCTCGTACGCGGGAAACCAAAGCGGGGAGCGCGGCGTCTGAATCAGAGCAGGTTGGAATCTCCAACCCCACATCTGCCTGAGAGGAAGGTTCGCGTACGTGGCTCAGTACAAAGGCAAGGTGAAGTGGTTCAACAACGCAAAGGGATACGGGTTTATTGGCCGGGATGACGGACCCGATGTGTTCGTTCACTACAGCGCAATTCAGGTGGATGGGTACAAGAGTCTGAAGGAAGGCGACGATGTGGAGTTCGACATCGTGCAAGGCCAAAAGGGACCACAGGCGGACCAGGTGATCAGGGCGCGCGACGCCGGGGCTGGCGCCGGCGCTGATGCGGCCTGACCTGCAAGCGCACCGCGATCCAACTCCCCCTCATTCGTAAAGCACCCCTGTTGTGCTCGCATGCCGATTCGTCGAACCGGCGTGCCGAATTCCTTCCAGCGGCTGCGTTTGCGGCGAGGGCCGGTCGCCTGGATTCGAATTTCCTGAACATGATGTAATCGTCTGCGATGGACAATCGCTCGATTGCGCAGCTGCTGGCGGACACGGCGGATCTGCTGGAGATCAGCGCGGGCGATCCGTTTCGCATCCGGTCGTACCGGCGGGCTGCGGAGGCGGTCGAGTCGTCGACCATCCAGCTGAGCACGATTGCCAGCGACGCTAAAAAGCTGCAGGAGATTCCCGGCATCGGCAAGGGAATGGCGGCGAATATTCAGGCGATCGAGAGCGCGGGAACGCTGCCGTTGCGCGAAGAACTGCTGTTGAAGTATCGGCCGACCATGCTGGAGCTGCTGCGGCTGCCGGGGATGGGTCCCAAGACGGTGGCGCTGTTGTGGGACGCGCTGCAGGTGGGTTCAGTGGAGGATCTGGAGAAGGCCATCGCGGACGGACGGCTGGAGGGATTGCCACGCTTCGGCGAGAAGCTGATCGAGAAGCTGCGGAAAGGCATCGCGGATTACAAGGAGCGGAGCGGGCGGTTCCTGATCGACGATGCGGAGGAGGCGGCGGAGAAGCTGATTGCGTATCTGAGGAAGTTTCCGGGGATCGAGACGATTTTGCCGGCGGGGTCGCTGCGGCGGGGGCGAGATACGGTAGGCGACCTGGACATTCTGGCGACGGGGCCGGCATGCGCGGAAGACTGCGTATCTGCGGCGGTCGAGTATGCCGCGAATTATCCGCCGGCGAACACGATGCTGGCGAAGGGGCAGAACAAGGTCAGCTTCAGGCTGCGCAGCGGCCTGCAGGTGGATGTGCGGCTGCTGCCGGTGGGGTCGTATGGGGCGGCGCTGCAGTACTTCACGGGGTCGAAGATGCACAACGTGACGGTGCGGCAGCGGGCGCTGAAGCGCGGCTACACGCTGAGCGAGTATGCGCTGGCCAATGTGAAGGACGGCTCGTTTGTGGCGGGCGCGACCGAGGAGGAGATTTACGCGAAGCTGGGGCTGGACTGGATTCCGCCGGAGCTGCGCGAGAACAACGGCGAGATTGAGGCGGCGGAGGAGCACCGGCTGCCGGTGCTGATCGAAGAGGCGGACATTCGCGGCGATGTGCACATGCACACGGTAGAGACGGACGGGAAGAACACGATTCGCGAGATGGCGGAGGCGGGCGTGGCGCGCGGGTATGAATACATCGCGATCACCGATCACTCGAAGAACCTGGCGATGACCATGGGGCTCGACGACAAGCGGGCGCTGGAGCATATCGAGCGGATTCACGCCGTCGACAAGGAGATGAAGGGGAAGATTCGGGTCTTTGCCGGGATTGAGGTCGACATTCTGGCGGATGGCGACCTGGATTTGTCCGACGAAGTTCTGGCGCAGATGGATGTGGTGATCGCCAGCGTGCATTCGCTGTTCAACATGCCGGCCGAAGAGATGACGGCGCGGATGCTGCGGGCGATTGAGAACCCGTACGTACGGATTTTGGGGCATCCGACGGGGCGGTTGCTGTTGCGGCGGGAGCCCTACCAGATGGATCTGGAAGCGGTGCTGCGGCGCGCGGGGGAGCTGGGCGTGGCGGTGGAGCACAATGCGTATCCGGACCGGCTGGACTTATGCGATCGCGATCTGCGGCTGGCGAAGGAGCTGGGCTGCCGCATCGCGATCAACACCGACGCGCATCATACCAGTCATCTTGCGAAGATGCGGTACGGCGTCCGGCAACTGCGGCGCGCGTGGCTTGGCAGGCAGGATGTGCTGAACACGCTGGGAGCGGGGGAGTTCCTGAAGGCGCTCAGGCCGAGGCCGGCCTGAAGCGGAAAGAGTCCAGTAGAATCGAGAGCGATATGTCCGAGAGAAGCGGGTCGGGCTTTTATCCTCTGCTCACGGTGCTGGCGGCGATCGTCATCGCTGTGGGCGTCATTGGCTCGTATGTTTGGGCCACCTATACGGGCCCGGTTCACACGGGCCAGGTCGTTTCGGTCCAGGCGTATCCGATCCATCGCGAGCTCTCGACGGGGTCGGGACTGGGCGGCCTGAACGGCGGCGCGAATGTTTACGACGAAGTGATCGTGATCGCCGATGTGAAGGTCAAGAGCACAACGAAGCTGCCGCTGTTTCTTCACGAAATGTGGGGTGAGGTGACGCTGCCCAACGGTGACGTGATCCAGAGCCTGGCAGCGGGCGGCGAAGACTACCGCAAGGTATTCGTCGCGTATCCGGCGCTGGAGGCGCAGAAGAAGGCGCCGATGCCGCGCGACATTACGATGACCCCGGGGCAGGAGGTCGAGGGGCAGATGGTCTTTCACTACCCCATCACGCAGAAAGACTGGGATGGACGGAAGCAGTTCGACGTGGTGGTGGGGTTCATCAACCAGAAGAACCTGGTGCTGCACACGATGCCTGGAGGCAGCCAGTAGCCAGCAGTCGGTAGCCGGTAGCGAAGAGCTTAGAAATCAAGGGATTAGAAATTGTTTGCCAAGGCGCAGCGGGTTCATTTCATCGGCATCGGCGGAATCGGCATGAGCGGGATCGCGGAGATCCTGCTCAATCTGCATTACCCGGTCAGCGGGTCGGACCTGCGGCGATCGCCGGTGACGGAGCGGCTGGCAACGCTGGGGGCAACGGTGTTCGAGGGGCACGCCGCGGCCAACGTGGTGGGCGCCAGCGTGGTGGTGGTTAGTTCCGCGATTCACGAGCAGAATCCTGAGGTCGCGGAGGCGCGGGCGCGGAAGATTCCGGTGATCCAGCGCGCGGAGATGCTGGCCGAGCTGATGCGGCTGAAGTACGGGATCGCCGTCGCGGGCATGCACGGCAAGACGACGACCACTTCGATGGTGGCGTCGGTGCTGACAGCGGGCGGGCTCGATCCCACAGTGGTGGTGGGCGGGCGCGTCGATGCGATGGGGTCGAACGCGCGGCTGGGACAATCGCAGTATCTGGTGGCCGAGGCGGACGAGAGCGACCGGTCGTTTCTGCGGCTGTCACCGATCCTGGCGATCGTGACGAACCTCGACCGCGAACACATGGACTGCTATCGCGACATGGTCGATGTGGAGAGCGCGTTTGTCGAATTTATGGAGCGGGTGCCGTTCTATGGGGCGTGCGTGGCCTGCGCGGACGATCCGCTGCTGGCCGGGATCCTGCCTCGCGTGCGGCGGCGCGTTTTCACCTATGGGGCATCGCCGCAGGCGGATTTTGTTCTGCGGCTGCTTCCGGCTCTACCGGTGAGTGCGCAGTCCGAAGTGGGACCACGGGCTTGCGGGACGCGGTTTGAAGTCGCGGCGGGCGGCGAGGTGGTTGGACCGCTGGAGCTGCATGTCCCCGGCCTCCACAACGTGCTGAATGCAACCGCGGCAGTGGCCATTGGGGCACAGCTGGAGATCAAGCCGGAGGCGATTGCGAGCGGACTCCAGTCGTTTCGAGGCGTCGACCGGCGCTTCCAGGTGAAGGGCTGCGTGCGCGGGGTGACCGTGGTCGATGATTACGGGCACCATCCCACGGAGATTCGCGCCACGCTGCGGGCGGCGAAGGAGTGCGGGTACGGCGGTGTGCATGTGATCTTCCAGCCGCACCGCTACACGCGAACCCGCGATCTGATGGAGGAATTTGCCCATGCTTTCGACGACGCCGCGTCGGTGGAGATGCTGGATATTTACGCGGCCAGCGAGGAGGCAATTCCCGGCATCACCGCCCAGACGCTGGTGAAGAGGATTCATTGCGAGGGCGTGGAATATGCGGCATCGCCGGAAGAGGCGATCGGGCGGGCGATCGGGCGGGCGCGGGAGGGCGATGCGATCCTGACGCTGGGTGCGGGGAATGTGTCGCAGCTGGCGCCGGTGGTGGTGGAGCGGCTGGGCCAGAAGTAGAGAGAGGTGTCCAGCCAGGCGCAGGAACGGTCGCCCGGTTCTCAGGGAAATGTTCTCGCAGCTCTTCCAGATAAAAAAGCGGCCGCCGGGACTGCTGGTCCCAGGCGGCTCTTCAGTTTCAGACCTACTGATCTGCACTGGTGTTAGTGTTTTGCGATTCTGTATCCGGCCGCTTTTGCATCGGCTTCGCTCATGAACTTTCCATTCTTCGTGGTCCCATACTCCTTGTCCGAGGAGGCGTGGTAGACCTTTGTGTTCAGGTTGACCCATACCATACCTTTTGACCTCGCGGCAGCGATATCGCCCGCATTTGGCGGCGGGGGCGCGGGAGTTGCCGTCTTTGCCGTTACGGGCGTCTTCGCGGGAGCCGAGGGAGCAGGCGCGCTGGATGGAGCGGGGGGCGCCGTCTTTGCAGGGGTCGAGGGAGCAGGCGCGCTGGCCGGTGCTTTCGCGGAAGTGGAGGGTGCAGGAGTGCTGGCCGGTGTTTTCGCAGGGATCGAGGCAGCAGGCGTGGCCGGCGTATTCGCTTTCGCGCTTTCCTTCCCTTTCGTTTTGGTCGATTTGGAAGATGTCGAAGGGGTAGTGGAAGGGGTTGAGGAAGCGGCGGTGGTGGCTGGCGCGGTGGTTTTGGACTTCGACTTCGATTTGGATTTGGACTTGGTAGAGCTGGAAGGCGTGGTTTGCGTTTGGCCGGAGCGGCCGGCAGCGTTGGCGCTGGGCAGCATGGTCATGAGCAGAGCGGCGCACAGCAGTGAGCCGAGAGTGAATGTATACATCCTCGTCATGTGGGTACCTGAAATCCTTTCCATTGGCCTTTCGTTTTCGAACAGCACGAGACAAAGGGTCCGGGAGAATATGCCGGAACGCCGATGCGATCGGATCCTCCGCCTCACCCGTTGTAATTCGGTGTGGACTGAGGATCGGGTGCAATTACTTCGTTGGCTTTGCCGGCTGATTGGCGATCACCAGCTTGACGATTTTGTTGTAGGTGGCGACCGGGACGATGTTCTTCGTCTTCAGCTGCGTTTTATTGGCATAAGGGCGGCCATCGATGATTTTTTGGGCATAGACATCGCCGACACCGGGTAGGGCCTTGAGCTGATCTTTGGTCGCCGTGTTGAGGTCTACCAGGGTGCTGGCGGACGCCGTCGCAGCGGGTTTGGCAGCGGTTTTGGTCTGCAGAGCAATGGCCGGGAGCGTGCTCAGCAAAAGGGCCGAGGCAAGCGCCAGTACCGCGGGTGTGAATCGGATGAATCTCATACGATCTCCTTGATTTTTTCTGGTTCTGCTTTCTGGTCCGGCCTGATCGGGATCGGGCTGGATCAACAGACGCCGATGTTGCGGTGAGTCGGATACACAGCTGGAGGGATGGCATGAGCCACGGCTCAAGCCACAGCGCATGCGAGTAGAGGCGGCGAGGTCAGCCCTTGTTGCCCCCGAAAAGGCCAGTAGCCGCGCTGAGCAGGCTGCCCAGTCCGCCGGATTCGGCAGGCTGGCTTCCTTCGGCGGGGGCGCCTGAACCGAGCACGGATCCTAAAATGCCCTGGAACTCGGCTGGTACCCTGGATTGAAGATGCTGAACAATCACCTGCTCGACTTCCTGGGCCTTGTCGGGACTGAGCCCAGCCTTCTGTTGCAACAGATCTGCAATTTCACTCATGGTAGTCTTCTCCCTTTGGTTGGGTTGATGGATTGATTTGGCCGGGGATCTCGAGTCCGGGAGCATCCCTTGCGCGGTGGGTGGCTTTGGGGGGAGACCGCGATGCGTGACGGTGGGATGAGGGAGCCGCGAACGAGCCCTTGCCGGTCGGCTGAGTAAGAATACAACCCGTGAGCCGGTTATTGGCAAAAAAAATCACGAGTTTGATTCATTTTCCGGGGTTTGGTCGAGATTGAGGCTCAGGTTGTGATTTGTGAGCTTCCGGGTTCGACCGCTGTCAGGGAACCCTGTGCCTGGCCGGCCCACGGAATCGGAGTTCGACCAAGGGAGTGG
>JBAVUB010000240.1:0-3089 GCA_049696575.1 Acidobacteriaceae bacterium
CTTCGACCCCGATGCCCCAACCACCGACGGAGCCGTCGACAACGTCGACTCGGATACACAGACCGCGGTCGATACCGCCACCGCCGATCAGGCCTCGGCTACCGCTGCCGCCGCTTCCGGTGACTACGCCACCGCCGCGCAGGATGAGCAGCAGGCCGAGACCGAGGCCGGCCAGGCCGGCGACACCAGCATGCTCACCGGCTCCGATTCCACCCAACTCGGAGCAGCGGCCGACGAGCAGGCAACCGCCCAGCAGGACGAAACGGCCGAGGGTCAGGCCGCTGCCTCGGGCGATTACGCCACTGCCGAGAACGACGCCACCCAGGCCTATCAGATCACGCAGAGCGCCGACGACAACGCCGGCGGAGCCGACTCCACCTCCGGCACCGCCTACGACGAGCAGCAGAATGAAAGCTGGGCCAACTGGGATCAGCAGACCGCCGATCAGGACTCCGCGACCGCGCAGAGCTACGCCGACTCCGGTGATTCCAACGCCGCTGGCGTCTACTCCGCCGCCGCTGACAACGAACAGGCGAACGCCGACACCTCCGGAGAATTGGGCGAATACGGCGACCCCCTGGCCGAGACCGACCCTTCCTCCGCCGTCGCGACCGATACTCCTGTCGACGATGCCCCAGTCGACGATACCGCCGCAGCCGTCGACGATTCCGCTCCAGCAGTCGATGACTCAGCCCCGGAAGTCGACGACTCCGCCTCTACCGTCGACGACGACGCGTCCGCTGCCTGATTCGCATGAAAGCCGCATCGCCTCCAGCGTCCAGAAAGGGCGCTGGGGGTCCGGTCCGCGCAGAGCTTCCCCGCAACCCGCTACCGTGATCCTGCTTCAATAAGGATCATGCCCCAACTCACCATCGCCACCCACCGCAAGCGCCAGATCCTCGACATCACCGAGCAGGTCGAATCCCACCTCCTCGACGCGACCGGCATCGTCTGCCTCAACGTCCTGCACACCACCGCGGCTCTCACCACCGCCGACCTCGATCCTGGCACCGACCTCGACATGCTCGACGCCTTCGAAGCCATCATGCCCAAGCTCCGCTACCGCCACCCGCACAATCCCGAACACGTCCCCGACCACATCCTCTCCTCGCTCATCGGCACCGCGCTCACCCTCCCCGTCGAATCCGGCTCGCTCGTCCTCGGCGCCTGGCAGCGCGTCATCCTCGTCGAGCTCGACGGCCCCCGCCCGCGCAACCTCACCCTCCACGTCCTCAAAAGCGCTTAACAAAGCCCTCTTCGCTTCGCGCGCAAAATATACGATCGCGTCGCATATTTTGCATTCCCTGCTGACCTCTCCTGGCTCTGCAAAAAATCCTCCTCCACGCAAGGTCTGCCCCACGCTCGCCCCTCACTAAAAAGATGTATTTCGGCCCGATCCTTCGCATGCTACCGTGAGCCATCTTTTTCCATCCAGGAATCGGATGCAGACCTTACGCTCCTTGCTCGCCAGCCTCTACGCGTTCGTCGGCGCAATCGCCCTGTTCGGCGAGTTGATTCTTCTGCGCGCGCAGCAGGACCAAAGCAGCGTTCTCTACGATTTCAGCGTTCTCCGCCTCATCTCCGTTTCCCTCTTGCCCCTGGCCGGCTTCCTCTTCCTCATCGCTGCCATCTCGTATTGGAGAAAGTGGCGCTCCGCTCGCGTTTGGTGCCTGCTCGTCAGCGCCCTCAACCTCGGTGTGCCTCTTCTCCTCGGATATGTTCTCTGGCACTACACGGCGGGTTCGTTCACTTCCACTCTGGCCGCGAATGGACTGCTTCTGGGCCTGGCCGCCGTCGGAGTTTTTGCATTCTGGCGGTGGGATCCGGTCACCATCGCTGCTCCCTCGAACTCCGCCATCACCAAAGCCCAGCCCGGCGACGGAACCAGCTCCCTGCTCAATTGGTCCTCCTCCGCCATCGGATTCATCGCGTTTTACGGAATCTGGACTGCCTGGCTGCACTGGGCCCAGCGCGTAGGTCTGCCGGCGCCGTCCTCGGTTTGGAACGAATTTCTGCAATTGACCATCGCCGAACTGGTCGTGGTCACGCTGCACGAATCCGGGCACGCCCTCTGCGGCATTGCCCTCGGCCAGAAAGTGCGCGCCTTCATTGCCGGTCCCTTCCAGTGGCAGCATTATGCCGGCCGATGGAATTTCCAGTTCAACCCCCTTGACCTGCTCAGCACCGGTGGCGCCACCGGCGTGGTCCCGCAACGCCTGCACGAGCCCCAGGGTCGCGAGATCTCCATGATCGCCGCCGGCCCCGCGGTCGGATTCGTGACCGGCGCCGTGGCCCTGTGGGCCGTGCTGCATGCAACGGGTAGTCCCTGGGAAAACCGCTGGTTCTTCCTCGCCATGTTTGCCTCCCTTTCCCTCCTCACTTCGGTCGTCAACCTCATCCCGCTGCGCACCGCTACCGGCTACTCCGATGGCGCGCGTATCTACCAGCTTCTGCGCGGCGGCGTCTGGGCTGAGTTTCATGAATCGATGAGGACCGCGGCCGCGACCCTGGTCTCCGCGCTCCGTCCCCGCGACTACGACATCGACGCGATCGATCGGGTCATCGACGCCGGCATCGTCACCGGCCGGCAACAACTCCTGCTCCACCTGCTCGCGCATTCGTACTATCTCGATCATGGCCAGCCCAGACAAGCCGCGAACCATCTGCATCGCGCGGAGATCGTCTATGACGCGGCTCCGGACAAAATTCCCGGCGAGCTGCTTTCCGCTTTTGTAATTCGCGCTGCGATCGACGAGCGCGATCCCGAGCGCGCCCGCCTCTGGTGGAATCGCCTCACTGCGAAGAAGCTTCGCTGGCTGAGCGCCGATTACTGGATGGCGCGCGCCGCCCTGTGCTGGGTCGAGAACAATTCCGGCGAAGCCGCGACCGCCCTGGCCCACGCCCAGGAATACCTCGACAGGATGCCCCAAACCGGAACCTACGCCTTCGACAGGGAATGCCTCGCCAGTCTGACGAAAACCTTAAAGGTCGAGTCACTTCAGGAAGAGCCCGTCCTCGTCACCTGACAGAGCCCGTCCTCCCAACCTGGCTCGCCCGCACCCGCTGCACTGCCCCCCGCTGCACTGCCC
>JBAVUB010000241.1:0-3429 GCA_049696575.1 Acidobacteriaceae bacterium
GGGGAAGCCCCGGCACCGCCACCACCGACTGGGTCATTCAGGGCGTCGGCGATTTCGATGGCAATGGTACGAGTGACATCCTGTGGCGCAACAGCACCACCGGTCAGGTCTACCTCTGGTTCATCAGCGGAACAACGGCCGCCAGCGGCGCCGCCGTCAGCTCCGTCTCCTCCGGCTGGAGCATCGAGGGCGTCGGCGACTACGACGGCAGCGGCCGAGCCAGCATCCTGTGGCGCAACACCAGCACCCAGGAAGTCTACGTCTGGCTGATGAACGGAGCCACAATCACCAGCCAGGGAAGCCCAGGCAGTCCCGCCGCGTCCTGGCAAATAGCTTCCTTAGCTCCATAAGGTTGCTGGAGCCCGGTTCCTTGCAACATTTTTTCTCCGACGAACCCAGGCAGCCCAATGGGCCCTTCGGATCGGGAAGCGCGGTCGTCCTGCCACAGCTGGCGGCCGCAGTTTTCCCTCAGTCTGATATGCGCCGTAACACTCGCCGGTAATTCCATTTGCGGTTACCTAGCCTCGTTTGAATTCAGTCACTCGACGACAGTCATTCGACGAATTGACAGCCTCGATACCGCGTGGCAGGATCATGGAACCGTCAGTAGCCCCAAGACTCCAACCTTTCACCCTTGTGTCGATCTTATGTCTCCCTTCCAAAGAGTTCCACGGTCCCTGCAGTGCTGCCTCCTTACTCTCAGCATTCTCGCTTTCAGCGCCGTCACCGTTGCGCGGGCGCAGGCGGACGGCGAGGCATTCCCAGGTGTCCAGCTGCCGAACCCGGGATTGAACCCTCAAACTGTGGGCGTGGCAGATGCGGGATCCCTGTGGCCTGGTGGAGTGGTCTATTACGACGATGGCGGCTGTATCAACAACAACCTGTGTCCAGGCCTGGCGCAGGCGATCAGCACCTTCAACACGGATTTTTCGGGCGCCGTGCAGTGGACGAAGAGAACGACCCAAACCACGTACGTCATCATTACTCTAAACGGCACCGGCGGACGAGGCGACGTCAATACGATTGGCTATCCCGCCGCTGCTGGTCCGGTAAACATGAATTGCAACACGGACTGCAACATCGCGACCCTTCTCCACGAGATGGGCCACATAATTGGCCTTTACCACGAACAGACACGGACCGATCGCGACAGCCACGTCACGATGTATTACCAAAACGTAGTCAAGAGCACGTGGCCCTCGAATTTCGCCATCAACCTGCAGAACCAGCAGCTGCTTTCGTCCTACGATTACGCGTCGGTGATGCAGTACCCACCCTACGTCGATTCCGCCAACGGCGGCCCGGTGATTGAGTCGATTCCAGCGGGCATTCCAATGCAGGGCACCGAGGGCGTGCCCGGAGCGGGCAACCAGGATTACTCAGCGGGAGACAAGGAAGCCATTCTTCGGTTGTACGGCCACGCGCCGTCCACGGTAACGATCACGTCGAACCCGGTTGGGCTGCAGGTGATCGTAGATGGCACAACCTATACCACCCCGCAATCGTTTAGCTGGAGCGCAAACTCCACCCACACTCTCAATGTCGCCAGTGGCGTGCAGTCGCTAACCGGAGACATCGAAAACAGCGTGCAGTCGACAACTTTCTACTACACCTACGGGACCTGGAGCGACTCGAGCCAACAGAGCCACTCGATTACTGTCACGCCCGGCAACGGAAGTCCCGCTTTCCCAACGACGGCTCCTGCGGTTGCTACCTACTCGGCGAACTTCATCCAGCTGGTGCCGTACACCGAAACGGTCTTTCCCTCGGGATCGGGCGGCGTCGGTGTTTCCCCGTCGCCGCAGACCTATGCAGGGACTACCGGTACCTTCTTCGTCGCCCGCCAGCAAGCAACGCTGACGGCAACTCCAAACTCCGGATACAACTTCTACGAGTTCAACGAGCAGTTTCCCTACTTCTGGCTGCCAGGAGGGCTTTCAGCAAATCCGAAGACTTTCTATGTACCCGATACCGGAAATCCGGTTGCGGTGAACGGGGAATTTACGGCTTCCCCTGTTTATACGGTGAATGTGGCTCCGTCCGCGTCGATCACCAACGCGTTTAGTTCGAATCTCTGGGCCTATGTCGATGGCATTCGCTGGGATACGCCCAAAAACTTCTCTCCCGATACCTCCTATGATGGCAGTTCCTGGAATCCCGGATCCACGCACACGTTATCGCTGAGTTACAACGGCGATATGACGAATCCTCCCGAATATCCGTACAGTTCAAATACTCGTTACGAATTCGCAAACTGGAGCGATTCCGGGGCCTACTCGCATACAACGGCGGGCATTCCTGGTGTGAGTACGACTTATACAGCCACGGTAAATCCAGTCTATGCGCCTTCGACGAATTTCGGCTTCCCGCCCTGTGGTGGCACGGCCGCGATCACCCCAGCCTCGACGGATGATGGTTATTATCCTCCCGGAACACAACTGACCTACACCGCCACCCCTGCAAGTGAATGGACCTTTGCCGGCTGGACGTTCGATCTGACCGGGACGGCGAACTCCACGAATCTGACTGCTTCGGGCGAGACCCTGGTCTATGCGAACTTCAACACGACCAATACGCCTCTCACGATCACCAGCCTGAGCCCCGCTTCGGTGAGTGCTGGTTCTTCCGGCTTTACTCTTACGATCAACGGAACCGGATTCACTTCCGGATCTAAGGTCTCAGTCAACGGTACCTTTCTCAGCCCCGTGAATCCGGTCAGCTCTACCGAATTGCAGGTAACCGTCAACAGCAGTCTGGTGGCAAGTCCTGCCACGTTCGACGTCTTCGTGGAGAACTCTCCCAGTGGTTCAAGTTGCACGGTCTTTGGTTATGACACATTTGCCGTGACCGCTTCCGGGGTTACGCCGAAGGTGACAGTGACTCCCTCTTCGTCCAGCATAACCACCGCACAGTCGGATCAGGTGACGGTGACCGTCAGCGGCGGCAACGGGAATCCGACCCCGACCGGCTCGGTCACCCTGAGGAGCGGCAGTTACAATTCGGCTCCCACAACGCTAAGTGCAGGCTCGGCGACGATCACTGTCCCGGCTGGACAATTGGCCGTGGGCAGCGACATTCTAACTGCGACCTACACTCCTGATTCAGGCAGCTCCTCGACCTACAACAGCGCCAGTGGCACCGCTCCGGTGACTGTGACTCAGGCTATTGGAACCTGCTCGACGGCGAACCAGAACCCGAATCCCAATCCGGCGTCGTTTGCCGCCGTTCAGGACTTCAACGGCGACTGCATGAGTGACATCCTGTGGCGCAACACCAGCAGCCAGCAGGTCTACGAGTGGTTTATGAACGGGACCACGTCCTCCGGCGGCGGCGCTTCCGGCAGCCCCACCTCGGACTGGGTGATTCAGGGCAGTGGCGATTTCGACGGCGATGGCAAATCCGACATCCTGTGGCGCAACACCACGACCG
>JBAVUB010000242.1:0-5602 GCA_049696575.1 Acidobacteriaceae bacterium
GGTTCGAGTATAACTTTCGTGCTGCTGACAACTTCGGTCCGAGGCCGGACCGCAACAGCGCAGGTCGTAGTCGAAGGGCGGAGCGGAAGTGCTCAGAGTTGGCTTAGGCGGCTTTGCGAAAGGGCGCGATTTTCGGTCTGCGCCGACGGCTCGCGTGCCACAGATCGTAGTCCATCTGCAGACCGGACCAAAACGCTGGATGCGTGCCCAGCGCGTCGGACAGGCGCAGCGACATATCCGCCGAAATGCCGGCTCTGCCGTTCAGCACGCGGGAAAGCGTGGTGCGAGAGACGTTCAGACGCGTGGCCGCTTTTGAAACTTCCATCTCTCCGAGATACTCCCGAAGGACAATTCCGGGATGAGGCGGGTTGTGCATCAGGGACATAAGGTTTGAGTATAACTTTCGTGCCCCGGACGTTGCGTTCGACGGGTGTATAACCGTTGGGGAAACAGAGCCTGATGCCGCAGCAATCACCCAATCCGGACGCGCCGAAGCGCACGAAGACTGTGGACAGCCTGGTGCGGGCGGAGAAGCTGACCCAGATCGCCTTCATCTTGCCGGCGGCGGTGGTGGTGGGGTGGCTGGGGGGCGCGGGGCTCGACAAGTGGCTGCACACGCACTGGATTTACCTGGCGGGGATCGTGCTGGGGTGCGCGGCGGGGTTTGTGCAGATTTTCCGGCTGGTGCTGGGGCAGGAAAAGCAGATGGAGAAAGAGGACCAGAAGCCGTGAGCCAGGAAAACGGCGCGGGTGCGAACCTGGCGGCGTCGATGACGGACGACGATCTGCGGGAGATGCTGCGGCGGGCGCTGCGGACGGTGGTGGTGCTGGGGCTGCTGCTGTTTCTGGTGTTTACGTTCACGATGGGGTGGCAAACGGGGCTGCTGGAACTGGCCGGAGCGCTGATTTCGTACACGGGGATTCGGGAATGGCGGAACCTGGCGCTGGCGATTTTTGCCAAACTGGACAACCAGCAAAGCGCACGGCCGATGGGCCGCACTTTGGTGATGTTTTTTCTGCGCCTGGGGGTGGTGGCGGCGATTCTGTATGTTAGTCTAAGGTGTTTGCACGGTAGTGTTTACGCATTGGTAGCGGGCATCGGATTAGCCGTCGTTGCCCTGTCTTTCGAAGCCCTTCGGCTCCTGCGGAATTAACGAAAAAACATGCTCGCCTGGATCAATTTTCTAACGCACCTGCTGAACCACTGGTTTGCCACGCCGGTGGATGCTCTGCTGGGGATGGCCGGGGTTCACCCGGCGCATCCGAGCCACCCGATCAACAACACGCTGACGCTGGAACTGATCGTTTTCACCGGTCTGGTGCTGTTCTTCTTTCTCGTCCGGGCGCGGCTGAGCGTCGAGAAGCCGGGGAACGCGCAGCACATTGCGGAGATCGTGCACGAGTTCGTGAGCAACCAGGCGGAACAGGTGATGGGACACGGCTACCAGAGGTTTTTGCCGGTTCTGACCTGCCTGCTGGTGTTCATCCTGCTGTGCAACTGTTTTGGGTTGCTGCCGGGGATCGACACGCCGACGGCGAATCCGTCGGTGCCGCTGGGGCTGGCGCTGTTCACGTTTGCTTATTACAACTGGAACGGGATTCGGGCGCAGGGACCGATCGGCTACATCAAGCACTTTATGGGGCCGGTGTGGTGGATCGCGCCGCTGATGTTCCCCATCGAGATTATTTCGCACCTGGCGCGGATCATGTCGCTGACGGTTCGTCTCTACGCCAACATGTTTGCCAGCGATCTGCTGACGGTGGTCTTCTTTTCGCTCGTGCCGCCGGCGATTCCGATCATCTTTCTCGGACTGCACTTTGGCGTGGCGCTGATCCAGGCGTACATATTCATGTTGCTCACGACGATTTATCTGGCGGAGGCGACGACGCATCCGGAGCACTAAGGAATTTCCTGCCGGAGCATCGCTTCCACTCCGGCGAGGGAGGCCGTTCAGCGTGAGGGGGCCAGCACGGTGAGCCTCAACCACCCACTGGCGGCAATTTTAAGGAAGCAGGAGAAAAGTATGCGGAAACTGCAATATGCATTGATGACGCTGGCAGCGCTGTTCTTGGCTACGCCGGCATTCGCACAAGCTGGCGGCGTGACCGCCGCACCGAGCTGGGTGCCGATCGGCGCGGGCATTGGCATGGCCATCGCATCGGGACTTTGCGGACTGGGACAGGGGCGCGCGACGGCTTCGGCGACCGAAGCACTGGCGCGGAATCCTGGAGCACGGGCGGGCATTCTGACCATGCTGCTGCTGGGGCTGGCGTTTATGGAATCCCTGGCGTTGTTCACGCTGCTGATTGTTTTCGCGGTGGTGAAGTAGGCTTCGAAAGCGGGCACGAAAAACTCCCTGCTGCGTACTGCGGCAGGGAGTTCGTGTTTAGGGAGGCTGGCTGCTTACTGCTGTTGAATCGACTTGAGGTAGTTGGTCAGATTCGCGAGCCTCTGGTGCTCCTGCATATTGGGCGAGGAACTGCCCTTGTCGAGGGAGCGGAGCGCGGGACCCCAAATCGGCATGTCCACAGATCCGTGCGCGGGGTTTTCCATTCCGAACTGCAGGATGGAATAGATGTGGGTGTCGGGGAACTTGCCGCCATTGTCCCTGGTGAGCTGAACCAGGTTGGTGGGGTGATCCTTGAGAGCGGCAGCGGCAGGGCCGTTGCCTTTGCCATCGACACCGTGGCAAGTGGCGCAATAGGTGGTGTACATCTGTTTTCCGGATGCAGGTGAGGTGGGCTTCACCGGCACATCTTTGATGATTGGCGTTGTCTGGGCTATCCCGAAAGCGGCAGTGGCGAGCACCGCGGCTACGAATGCGACGTGGATTCGATTCGGCATAAAACCCTCCTTTCCGGTATCTAATGCTCCGCTTCCGGAGCGACGACTGTATGTGATGGCGGGCACAGGAAAAGGCGCGCAGAATACCCTTTTGGTAACCCGTTTGGCGCACGTTCGGACAGCGATTGGCGGGAAAAAGGAACGGATTCTGTGACGGATAGCGGCGGCGATCTGCACTGCCGTTTGTGACGAAGCGCGCAATAGAAATTATGAATGGCGCTTGAAATTTTTCCCAGGGTGTGACAAGAATGGAAGACCCTCTTCATTTCAAGACGAGATGAAGAGCCGCAAATCTGCCTTCCTTGTCAGAAGCGCAGGTTGGGCCGCGGCACTCTTCCCTGTCTGAAGACCTCAATAGAAATGCGAACGACGACGCAGCCCATGAGCTGCGCGCCCAGGCACCGCTTTTTGGTGGCGGATACCCATCTATTCCGGAGGTCGTACCCATGAGATTTTCGTTATTGCGCAGTGTTATCGGGTTGCTGTTGCTGGGGATGGTCACAACCGCTCTGCTACAGGCGCAAAACTTCAGAGGCGGGATTAACGGCACGGTCGCGGATCCTTCGGGCGCGCTGGTTCCGGGCGCCACGGTGCAGGCGGTGAGCGCGGAAACCGGAGTCACGTGGAAGGCAGTGACTTCGAGCGGCGGCGAGTATGAGTTCCAGGGCATGCCCATCGGCAAATACGTGGTGACGGTGACGGCGACGGGATTCAGGACGGAGAAGGTGGAAGGTGTGCCGGTTTCGGCGGGCACGATTTACACGCTGCCGGTGAAGCTGAGCATCACGGCGACGGCGCAGACCGTGGAGGTATCAGCGAGCGCGCTGGCGCTGGATACGACGTCGACGGTGCAGACGACGGATATTCCCAGCGAGACGGTGCAGGATGTGCCGATGAACGGGCGGGATTTCACGCAGATGATCGCGGTGATTCCGGGATACGCGGGGTATGCGGGGGGCGGCTACGGATCGGTGAACGGCACGCGACCGGACATGGTGAACTGGCAGATCGAAGGGACGGACAACAACGATGTGTGGTGGAATGTGCCGGCGGCGAACCAGGGCGGCGTGTCGGGAATCGCAGGAGTGACGCTGCCGATTGACGCGATCGAGCAGTTCTCGACGCTGACGGAGGCGAGTCCGGAGACGGGACGCAATCCAGGCGCGACGGTGAACCTGGTGATCAAGTCGGGCGGCAACCAGTTCCACGGGAGCGCCTATTACTACAACCGGAATGAGGCGCTGGCGGCGCAGAGTCCGCTTTCGCCGGTGAAGCCGGAGCTGCGTAATCAGCAATACGGTTTTTCGACGGGCGGTCCGATCTGGCGGGATCACGCGTTCTTCTTCACGACCTATGAGGAGCAGAAATTCGTGATTGGGGTGAACCAGCCTTCCACCGAACCATCGGCGGCGTATCAGAATTTGGCGCTGCAGCAGCTTTCTGCGTGGGGTATTCCGGAAAACCAGACGGCGATCAATCTTCTGAGCGGCACGGGAAAATATGCGGGCTTGTGGCCGGCCGCGTCGCTGACCGGCCCGGCGAATGCGTTCAACTATTTCAGTCCGGCCGATGAAACTGGCACCAGCCACAACGGGCTGATCAAAGTGGATTACAACCTGAACGCGAACAACAAGATTTCGGCGAAGTGGTACGTGGGGCAAGGGCCGCAGATTGCGCCGACGAACTCGCTGCTGGCGCCCTATTTCGAAGTGGCGCCGATGCACGTGCAGAACTACTCCCTGACGTGGAATTCGCTGCTGTCGACGCACATGACCAACCAGCTGTTCGCGGGCGTGAACTACTTCAACCAGGCGTTTTCGGATGCGGACAACAGCTACGATCCGCTCGCACTGGGGTTGAACACGGGAGTGACAAATCCGGCGCTGGCGGGTGCTCCGCGGATTCAGATCGCGTCGCCTTCGGCGAGCAGCGGGCTGGGCGCATCGGCGGACGGCTTTGATTATGTGGGTGCGACCGTGGAGTCGGGGCGCAACGATATTACGGGGCACCTGGACGAGGCGCTCTCGTGGACCGTGGGCAAACACGAATTCCGGTTTGGCGGCGAATTTCGCCAGGCGCAAGTCGACGACTTCTACCAGAGCGGGCAGCGGGGGACGTTCGTCTTCGACGGATCGCAGGGTCCGTGGTCGGGGAACGCGGGCACAGCGTGCGACGGGCTGGCTACCACAACGCCCGCCAGCGCGCCGGGATCTTCGGACCCGGATCATGTATATGCGCTCGCCGATTTTCTGTCGGGCTGCTTCGATTCGAGCGTGACCAGCATCGTGCAGGGCGATCCAAAGCGGCAGATCTTCGTCAATTCGTGGGCGCTGTTCGCGCAGGACGCGTGGCAACTGTCGCCGCGGTTCAACGTGAACTACGGCGTGCGCTACGAGTACATCGGGCCGATGCACGATGGGACGAAGGATCTGAGCACGTTCCTGCCTGGGGCGACGAATGGGATCGCCATTGCGGGCACGACCATTCCGACGCTCTATCCGCAATGGTATGGGGGCGCGAGCCCAAGGGCGGGATTCTCGTGGCAGCCGACCCGCGACGGCAAGACGGTGATCCGCGGCGGATTCGGGCTGGGGTTTGACAGTCCCAACGTTGTGAACATGCTGAACTCGCGCTTCTCCAGCAACGGCGGGCCGTTCGGCGTGCAGGATAATCCAGCGGGCGCGACGCCGGTAGTGGATTCCGGTCCGTCGGCGGCGGTGATTCCATCGGGAGCGGCGTACGGTTCGCCGATCTTCG
>JBAVUB010000243.1:0-3065 GCA_049696575.1 Acidobacteriaceae bacterium
GCTGGGTGATGATTCGTCGGACTTCCTGGTCAATTTGCTCGCGAGTTTCGGGGCTAATCCCCGAGTCCTCTTCCAAGGATCTGCCCAGATATTCCAATGGCTGGCCGGCGTAACGGATCGAGCCGAGCTTATCGCTCATTCCGTATTCGACAACCATGCGGCGAGCCAGTTCCGTCGCGCGGCCGATATCGTCGGCAGACCCGGTGCTGATGGTATGAAATTCGACCAACTCCGCGGCACGTCCGCCCAGCATGACTGCAATTTGATCTTGCAGTTCCTCGATGTTCAGCAGATACCGATCCTCTGTCGGCAATTGCATGGTGTAGCCCAAGGCGCCACGGCTGTGCGGAATGATGGTGATCTTGCTGACCCGCTGCCCGTGCGGCACAAGTTCAGCGACCAAAGCATGACCTGACTCGTGATAAGCAACAGTCGTGCGCTCCTGCTCGTTCATAACTCTGCTCTTCTTCTCAGATCCGGCGATGACTCGCTCGACGGCGGCCTCAAAATCCCCAAAGGCGACTGCTTCCCCACTGCGACGCGCGGCCAGCAGCGCGGCCTCGTTCATTGCATTCGCCAGATCGGCCCCACTGAACCCGGCAGTGATGCGTGCTGCCCGATCCAGATCAAAATCCCTGGTGAGAGTCACGTGACGGCTATGAATGTTCAGGATCTGAATACGACCGATCAGGTCCGGATTTCCAATCGCGATCTGCCGGTCAAAGCGGCCGGCGCGCAACAGCGCCGGATCAAGCACCTCCGGTCGGTTCGTAGCGGCCATCAGGATGACCGGTGCGCTCGCATCCGTCTTGAAGCCATCGATCTCGGCGAGCAACTGGTTGAGCGTCTGCTCCCGTTCATCGTTGGTGCCCAGACGCATCACGCCACCTCGGCTCTGGCCGATCGCATCAATCTCATCGATGAAGATGATGGACGGAGCCGACTTGCGGGCCTGTTCAAAGAGGTCGCGCACGCGTGCGGCGCCGACACCGACAAACATCTCTACGAACTCAGAGCCGCTCGTCTCAAAGAATGGAACATGGGCCTCGCCGGCTGTTGCTTTGGCGAGCAAGGTCTTGCCCGTTCCGGGCGGGCCGACGAGCAGAACGCCTCTTGGCGTGCGTCCCCCCAGGGTCGCAAAGCGTTCAGGTTCCTTCAGGTACTCAATCACCTCCTGCAGGTCTGCAATGGCTTCGTCAGCGCCTCCAACATCCTTGTACGTGACATTAACGTCTTCGGGTTTGACCTCGATCGCCTTGCTTCTTCCCACGCCAAGCGCGCCAAGGAACCCTCCGGAGGCTTCGCCCGCGGCACGGCGATGCGCGAAAGACCAGAACCCGACGAGCAGCAGGAGAGGGAGCCCATAGGACAGCAAAATGTCCCCGAGCGGGTTAGCAGCGCGCTCAAAACGGTACGTAACGTTGTCCTTCTCTAGTTGGTCGATCAAACCGGGATCGCTGTTACGGGCAAAGCTGGCATTGAAAGGCACGGGTTTGGACCCTGCAGCCGCCTGCGGGCTTTGCATCGTCCCATGAATGTTGTTTTCTCCGATAACGGCGTCCACGATTTGATGGGCCGCGAGTTTGCTCTTGAAATCGCTGTAACTGATTTCAGTCGTGCGATTCACCATGGGAGCGAGAACCAGATCCTGAAAGAGCCAGATGAACAGAAGGCTCATCAGCAGGTAAGTGATCCCGAACTGCGCCGTACGTCCGGACTTCTCCGGCTTCCTGTCTTTTCCCGAGCCATCGGATTTGAAGGAGCTTCTTTGCTGTGCCATCTGTTTCACCACTCCCCTTCCTGTAATGCACGCGGTCGGCCAATGGGATTCGCGCAACCGCTTCTCTCAGCAAACTCAAATTGCAATGGTTAACTGGTGCACGCCACGAATGGTGAACCGAACCAACGGCGAGATTTCGCCATGAACATCTGGTTGAAGAGAACATCGCCAGTGCCTGTGCTTCGCGACTCAATGAATGGCAAGTACCGGGCAATCACCTAGCTGGATCACACGGTAGGTCGTCGATCCAAAGATTTTGTCGTCGAGAGTGTTCCGTCCGCGCACAGCCATCACAATGAGATCGGCATTTATCTGGCAGGCGAGATGGCCTATCTCGTTGTAAGCGGCACCATGCCGCACTACCGCATGAACACTGCAGCCCTGAATCGACTTCGCCGGAAAAAACTTCTCAAGCTGTTCCTCCGCCTGCCTGATACTCTCGCCGCGATGCGGCCGCGTGATCCACCCGTCCAGAACGTGCACGAGAGTCAATGTTGCCTTGTACTCCTTCGCCAGCGAGAGCGCATATTCACACGCGTCGTTTGCAAAAGGTGAAAAATCCATGCAGCAAAGGATTTGGTGCAGCTGGACCTCATCGGGCCCACGCGGCACCGCCAGTGGCTTCTGCGGCTCATTATGGACAACGAGCACCGGGCAGCTCGCCTTCCGCAGAACCGCTTCGGTGACTGAGCCCAGCATGATGCGATCCGCCCCGCGGAACCCGTGCGTTCCCATCACAATCAAGCTCACGTCCTCGCGCTCTGCGAAGGACAGAATGCAATCGGCCGCCGTGCCGGCGTAGGTCACGCATTCCGGACGCCACCCCTCCCGCGCGTGGTCACGGGCAAACTCCTGAAGCCGTTCACGACCCTGGTGGAAGAGGCACTTGCAGAAGGCATCGTACTGCTCGAAGCTTGTCACGAAATTCGCGCAGGGATATCTCCAGTCTTCGACCACGTGCTGCACAAACAGCTTCGCACCGTAACGCTGGGCGAGAGAAGCCGCGTATTTGTACGCGCGGCCAGAGAAGTCCGAAAAGTCGATTGGGCAAAGAATCCGTTTCACCGGCTTGCGTGTCATCGTCGAAACCTCCGGAGCCATACGAGCGCTTGCACTCACCGCACCACATGCTGGAAACCATGCTTTCCGGCCATTGAGCAACGAAATGGTGACAGAGCTCGTTCACGAGCGGCTGTACAAATGGCGAGATTTCGGCAGATCCCGGGCAAGCCATCCCAGCGAGAGCACGCGCCAAGGCACATCGAGGTGGCAGGCGGGCTTTTCT
>JBAVUB010000244.1:0-6075 GCA_049696575.1 Acidobacteriaceae bacterium
TGGTGTGGTCGACACGCCGGATCACTTTGTTGCCTTCGTCCGCGATGTAGAGGTTGTTGCTGGCGTCAACGGCCACCCCCGCTGGGCCGAGACCCGCGCTGGTCGCCGGACCACCATCGCCACTGTAAGCGCACGCGTTATTGCCCGCCACCTGGGTGACCGTCTGGGTGCCGGGATTGTATCGATCGACCGTGCATTGCTCCAGATCGGAGAAATACACATTGCCATCGCTGCCGTACGCGATGCCAAAGGGTTCGCTCACCGGCACGGAGAGAGCCGGGACGCCGGAAAAGACGCCGCCTCCCGCATAGGTGTTGATGACCTGGGCGTTCGCAACCGGAACGGCTGCGAGCAAAGGGGCAAAGGACAAGAGTGCGCAAAGCATCCGCTGCATCTTCATGGTCGAACTCCGGTGGGCACAAAAGGGGGGATGGGGCCCGGACTGCTGGTGGCAAAGGAGACCGGGCGGGGGCGAGAGCGCCCAGTGCTCAGCAGCCATACTTTGGTAAAAAAGTGAGGATATTTGTACAGGAGAAAAAGTCTGTCTGTCAATGGATAAACGAGAAACCCTGGGGGGCGAACTGACTCTCCGGGTGCTCTATAGGGAAGCGATGCGGGGACGTTGACGGCGGGGTGGGATTCCTGATTTGCTGGCGGGGTGCATCCTCTGCCGCTGATTCTCGGGATAGCGTTAATTTTTTCGGGACTGCTGGACGCGTTTGAGACGGTGATTCTGCCGCGGCGCGCGAACGGGCGGTTCCGGTTCACGCGGCTGTTTTACATCGTGACGTGGCGGCCGTGGCGGTGGGTGGCGCGGCGGGTGCATCATGCGCGGAAGCGCGAGACAATGCTGAGTTTTTACGGGCCGCTGTCGCTGGTGTTTTTGATTGCGGGATGGGCGGCGACGCTGATCCTGGGATTTGCGCTGGTCTACTTCGCGTTCCCGGCGCCATTTGTCGATCCGCACGGACTGCGGCACCCGTTCATCACGGATCTGTACGCGAGCGGGACGACGATCTTCACGCTGGGGCTGGGCGACGTGGTGCCGCGCATTGTGGCGGTGCGGTGCCTGGTGGTGCTGGAGTCGGGGATCGGGCTGGGATTTGTGGCGCTGGTGATCGGGTATTTTCCGGTGCTGTACGGGGCGTTTTCGCGGCGCGAGGTGAATATTGCGCTGCTCGATGCAAGGGCGGGGTCGCCGCCGACGGCGTTTGAGCTGATCAAGCGGCATTCGTTCGAGGGCGGGAGCGCGGCGCTGGTGGTGCTGCTGGAGGAGTGGGAGCGGTGGTCGGCGGAGTTGCTGGAAAGCCACATTTCGTATCCGCTGCTGTGTCTTTTTCGATCGCAGCACACGAATCAGAGCTGGCTGAGCGCGCTGACGGCGATGCTGGATACGTGCTCGGTGCTGATTGCGAGCGTGCAGGAACACAGCGCGCGGCAGGCGCAGCTAACGTTTGCGGTGGCGCGGCACGCGCTGGTGGATCTGTCGCAAATCCTGTCACAGAAGCCGGTGGCGAGCGAGCAGGATCGGCTGCCGGCGGACAAGTATGGGCTGATTTACGACAAGCTGTGCTCGGCGGGGGTGCGGGTGTGCCGGGACGCGCAGAGCGGAGCGCGGCTGAAGGAGCTGCGGCAGCTGTATGAAGGGTATGCCGAGGCGCTGAGCCGGTATCTGGTGATGCCGCTGCCGCCATTTTTCATCGAGCATCCGACGAAGGACAACTGGCTGAAGGTGGCGAAGGTGCGGGAGGCGGCGGAATCGGGGAATCCGACGGCGAGCGCGGTGGTGGTGCATGATGAGGAGCATTTGTTCTGAACCGCAGCCTGTAGCCTGTAGCCTGTAGCCGGTAGCCGGTAGCTGGGAGCGATTAGTGAAGGGCGAGCCAACGGCGAGTAAGAAGCGAGTGAGAAGCGAGCTGGGAAGCGCAGGTAAAACCGTTTACGACGAGCCAGGGAGAGAGTGGTCGCCGGAGCAGTTGGCGAGCAAAATAACAGCATGTGGGGCGAGTGCTGACTGATTCGCACATAACCAAAGTAACGTGCGGTGCAGGGGCAGGTTCGCGGGGTCCGCGAACGGCTTCCGGCGGCGATGGCGAGGGCGTGGGCCGCGAGCGGAGAGAGCAAAACCCTCGCAATTCCCGCATGTAACGGGTTGCACTGAGGAATAGCTGCGGAGTGGGGCGATTGGCAGCAAGCGGCAAAGGCAAGGGCGGGCCATTACCTCAGTCGCCAACAAGAATAACTAACTGGTACTGGGTTGAGTGGATTCGGGCCAGTTGATCGTTGACTCCCCCTGGACGCGGTGGTAAACCACTGACGCGTACCAGTGCTGCGGCTGAGTGCCAGCTAAAACTCTTTAGTAGTGCTGTTCAATGCTCATTTGTTCTGTTCAGACAGCTGGCAGCCGTCAAGTCACGGGACGCGGGGAGGTGTTCAGTGACACTGTGGAAACGATTGCTGTGTCTAAGCACCGTGGCCTTGTGCACGGTTTTTGTAGCAAGTGCGCAGGAGAATGCGGAGCTAACGGGGACCGTGAAGGATCCAAGCGGCGCGGTGGTTCCCAATGCAAAGGTCACGTTGACTAACGCCAGCACTGCTGAGGTTCGGGCTGGCACAACCAACGGCGCAGGGTTGTACGATTTTCCGGCGCTGCACAACGGAACTTACAGTTTGAAGGTAGCGGCGACGGGGTTCGAGGCATACGCGAAGACCGGGATCGTGATGGATGTGGCGGCGACGGTGCGGGAAGATGTTGTTCTGGCACTGGGCGCGAGCACCACGACAGTGACGGTGCAGGCGAATGCGCTGCATCTGCAAACGGAAACGAACGAGGTGAGCAACCTCATTACGGGTGAACAACTGACACAACTGGGGACCAACGGGCGCAGCATGATATCGCTGGCGACGCTGGGCATGGGGGTGTCGGCGAACATTCCGTCGTTCAATGGCATTTCGGCACAGGGCAGCAGCGAGAGCATCAGCTTCAACGGCACGCGGCCAGGGCACAACAACTGGCTGATCGATGGCGGAGAAGTGTACGACCGGGGCAGCGGCGGGCGGCCTGGAGTGATGCCGTCACCGGATGTGCTGGCGGAATTCCAGACGCTGGACAGCAACTACCAGCCGGACTATGGAATCGCCTCGGGCGGGACCATGGTGATGGCTCTGAAGGCGGGCACGAAGAGCCTGCATGGCGGAGTGTGGGAATTTAATCGGAACGACGCATTCGATGCTGTGAACTATTTTTCGAAGCTGAACCATTCGGCGACGCCGGAACTGCGCCTGAACATTTTTGGCGGAGAAATCGGTGGACCGGTGGTATTTCCGGGAGTCTATCCAAGGAGCAAGAGCAGAACTTTCTTCTTCTTCAGCGACGAATGGCGCCGGTTCATTCAGGGCGCGAATCCATCCGCAGTGAATACGCTTCCGAGCGCCGACATTCCCACAGCCGGGGCGGCACTGAACTATGTGGTGCCGGCAGGCTTCAAGGAATCGCCGAACGCAGGAATCTGCAATTCGGGACAGACAGCGCCGTGCGTTCCGAACACCGCCGATCCGGCGAAGCTGGCGCTGTACTCGACGGACGGGCTGACCATCGGGAATTCGTTCCCGGGGGGCACGATACCGGCGAACCTGATCGATCCCAACGCGGTGTTGTTCATGAAGACGGGAGCGATTCCGGCGTCGAACTCGACCAGCGCGAGCGGGGCACCGCAGTATGTGGCATCGCCGACGCAGCCGACGTATGTGCGGGAAGACGTGGTGCGCATCGATCATGACATCACGGACAAGATGCACCTGATGGGGCATTTCATCCATGATGAGATGTCGCAGACGTATTACCCGGACATGTGGAGCAGCGACAGCTATCCGACGACAGGGAACGTGTTCGGCAATCCGACGTGGGGCTCGGTGATCAAGCTGACGCAGACGATCTCGCCGAACCTGCTGAACGAGACGTCGATCAACGTGAACGGAAACAGTATCAGCATCACGCCGGCGGGGATTTATCAGCTGCCGTCGGGGTGGACGCAGACGGGATATTTTCCGGCGGCGAACAACCTGCTGAACCGGATGCCGTCAGTCGGTCTTGGAGCGCCGTTAGGCACGACCTGGACGATCAACTACTGGCCGTGGAAGAACGCGTTCCTCGACTGGCAGCCGCGGGACGACATTTCCTGGACGAAGGGGCGACATGCTCTGAAGTTCGGGTTTGCGTATATGCGGAACGACAAGAACCAGCAGCAGCAGGCCGATACGCAGGGCGATTACTCGTTCGGGACGGATTTCTCGGGCGATTCGTACATCAATTTCCTGCTGGGATTTGCCGACAGCTTCAAGCAGCTGCAGATCATCGACATGTTCCACTGGATCAACAACACCTATTCGGTCTACGGAATGGACAACTGGCATGCGACGCAGCGGCTCACCCTGAACCTGGGAATCCGCTACGACGGACTGCCGCACGTGTACGAGAAGTTCAACCAGACGGCGAATTTTGTTCCTTCGCTGTATAACCCGGCGGATGCGGCGACGTTCGCGACAACGGGAGCACTGTGCACTTCGGCGACGCTGCCGGGTTGCTCAGCGGTGAGCCCGGGGTTCGCGAACCCGACCAATGCACCGGTCGCGTTTTATCTGAACGGGATCGCGCGTCCGAACGTGAACGGTTTCCCGCGTGGACTGGTCAACGAGGACTACTTTACCTGGCAGCCTCGTGTTGGCTTCGCCTATGACCTGCTGGGCACTGGCAAGACGGTGCTCCGTGGAGGCGCAGGCATCTTCTACGAGCGCGTTCAGGGGAACGACATTTATGGGACGGACACCAACCCGCCGTACGCTTACCAGCCGCAGGCGAGTTCGGTGTACTTCAGCAATCCCAAAGTGAGTGCAATCGACGGTTCGGTGGCAGTGAACCCGGTGTATCCGGCCAGCATGGGCGTTCTGAACACCTACTATCCGCCACCGGGGACGGCGCAGTTCAGCCTTGGGGTGCAGCAGCAGTTGCAGCCTGGGGTGGTGGCTGTGGTGCAGTACGTCGGGACGGACGGATGGGACCAGAACAATCAGCGGGCCATCAATACGCTGCCGCTGAGCGATCTGATTCACCGGCAGGCGGTGACGAAGGGTGGGAACGCGAACCTGTACCGCCAGTATCCCGGATTTGCGGGCATAACGCAGGATGAGAATGCCAGCAACAACAACTACAACAGCGTGCAGGCGGCGCTGCGCATGGAGAACAAGCACGGACTGACGGCGCAGTTCGCCTACACGTACGCACATCAGATCGATGAGCAGACCGACGATCTGACGGGCGCGTCGGATCCGTTTAACCTGCGGTACGATCGGGCGTCGGGCGGGTATGACCGGCGTCATAACTTCGAAGCCAACTACGTCTACAACATTCCGTTGTTCATGCATGCAGACAGTTTTGCGGAGCGGAGCTTACTCGGCGGCTGGGTCTTCTCGGGTGTAACAACCTTTGAGACCGGACTGCCGGCGAACGTAACGTACGGCACGGACACGCTGGGTCTGGGCGGGGGCACGACGAACCGTCCGAACCTGGTAGGGAAGGTTAGTGGGCCGAAGACGCAGAAGGCGTGGTTCAACACCGCAGCGTTCGCGGCTCCGACGGCTCCGTGGAATGGCGGCGGCAACAACGGCTTCGGCACGGCGGGCAGGAATGCCGTGAGGGGACCGGGGTTGGATAACTGGAACCTCAGCCTGTTCAAGTCCTTCGCACTGACACAGAGTGAAGGGACGAGGCTGGAGATCCGGGTTGAGTCGTACAACACCTTCAACCACACGGAATTCAGCGGGCTCGATCTGGGATTCACCGATGGCAACTTCGGCCAGGTGACGAGCGCGAATGATCCGCGTGTGTTCCAGTTCGGCGGAAAGCTAATGTTCTAGGAATTCGTTGCAGTAAAGTTGGGCGCAGTGGGGCAATGCTCCACTGCGCTTTTTCTTTGGCGCGGAGAGTGGAGACCAGCGGCTGCGCTGGAATGGTCTAATTGAGTTTTGAGGATGAGAGGGAAGATGTTGCCGGGTTGGAGATGGAAGACGCTTCTGGCG
>JBAVUB010000245.1:0-9928 GCA_049696575.1 Acidobacteriaceae bacterium
CTATTCGCCGGGCGAATGCAACCCGGGAAGCCGCCGTCGCCAAGGCGGCCGCGGATCAGGAGCGGGTGCTCGCGGAAACGCAGTCGCTCGCCAAGCAGGCGCAGGCACAGCGCGACCTCGACATCTCGAAGGCGCAGTTTGCCGAGCAGAGCCGCAAGCAACAGGCTTCGGCAGACAAAGCCTACGAGCTGCAGACCAACATCACGCAGCAGCAGGTGATCGCGGAGCAGGTGAAGGTGCAGCAGATTGAAAAAGAGCAACAGATCAAGGTGCAGGAGGCTGAGATCATTCGCCACGAGAAGGAGCTGATCGCGACCATCCTGAAAGAAGCCGAAGTCAATCGGCAGCGGGTCGAAGTTCTGGCCGCCGCGGAGAAGACTCGCCTCACGATGGAAGCCGAGGGCCGCGCGTCGGCGATCCGGACGCAGGGCGAAGCCGAGGCCTCCATCATCTTCCAGAAGGGCGAGGCGGAAGCCAAGGCCATGAACGTGAAAGCCGAGGCTTATCAGGACTGGAACCAGGCCGCGGTGGTCGATCGCCTTATCTCGAACATGCCGGAGGTGGTGCGCGCGATGTCGGAGCCGCTGTCGAAGGTGGACCGCATCACGATTGTCTCGACCGGCGGCGATGCGGCCGGCGCGAACAAGATCACCGGGGACATGGCCAAAATGGCCGCGCAGATCCCGGCTCTCTTCGAAGCGCTTTCCGGCATGGACATTCGCGAGCTGATGTCGAACATCAAGGGCATCCGCCCTCGCGGCGACGGTAACGGCAACGGGGCTGGGGTGGTCGGCCCTGTGGTCGACGGCAAGTAATTCAATCGGGCGGAGCGGTTGAACGTTCCGCCCCGGATTTCCAGACGGAGGAAAATGTCATGGCACTCCTCGAACGTGTAGGCACATTGCTTCGAGCCAATCTGAACGATCTGATCGACAAGGCCGAAGACCCGGAAAAACTTCTCAAGCAGCTCGTGCTCGATATGGAGAACCAGCTGATGCAGGTCAAGACGCAGGTTGCTATTGCCCTGGCCGACGAGCATCTGCTCGAAAAGAAACGCAGGGAGCACGAAGACGCCGAGGCGGAATGGAAGCGCAAGGCGGAGCTGGCGGTGCGCAAGTCCGACGATGGACTGGCGCGGGCGGCGCTGGAACGCTCGCTGAGCTCGAAGGGTATGGCCGCTGGATTCGCGCAGCAGCTTGAAGACCAGAAAACCGAGGTGGAAACCCTGAAGAACGCTCTGCGCAGTCTGGAACAGAAGCTCGCGGAAACGCGCAGCCGCTGCGAGCTGATGATCGCGGAGCATCGCCGCGCCCGCGTGGTGGGCCGCGCTCAGCACGCGCGCGAAGTCATCGCGAAAAAGGAAGGCGACTCCAGCATCGCGCGGATGAAGTCGAAGATCGCCGGCGCCGAGGCTCACAACGCCGCGTCGCGCGAGCTGATGGATGGCGACTCTCTCGATGACCGTTTCGCTAAGCTCGAGCGCGACGAGCAGATCGACGCGCTGCTGCAGAACCTGAAGGAGCAGCACGCGAAGACGGCATAGCGACAGGGGGGTGCGAGTGGCGCGCGCGGCGGGGGCGTATTGCGACTGCCGGAACGCGGTTCTATATACTTCCGCAATGCTTTCCTTGCGCGTTCCACTCGCACTCTCCGCCTCGGGTCTGCTTTCCGTAATGCTTCTATGCCCGGCTGCGCCTGCTCAGGCGCCCGCACCGGCTGCAACGCCCGCTGGGCCGCACACCATCACGCTCGACGACCTCTTCCGCTTTCACGATGTGGGGGGCCCTGTCGTCTCGCCTGATGGTCAGTGGGTCGCGTACACCGTCTCGACCGTCGAAACCACGGCCGACAAGAGGATCACCGACCTGTGGATGGTGTCGTTGGACGGCAAGGAAGACATCCGCCTGACGTGGGCTGGCGATGTGGATGAGGATTCCGACGATCTGGGATCCTCGGGCGCGCCGCGCTGGAGCCCCGACGGCAAATATCTGTCTTTCACGGCGGGCCGGCCGGGCAAAGCGAAGGGCTCGCAGGTGTGGGTGCTCGATCGGCGCGGCGGTGAGGCGCACCAGCTCACCGACGTGAAGGGCCACCTCTCCGCGTATGCATGGGCGCCGGACTCGAAAAAGCTCCTGCTCTCCATCACTCCGGAAGACGAAGCGGAAGCCGCGGCCGAAAAATCCAAAGGCGACGAGAAGGAGAAACCGAAGCCCATCGTTCTGGACCGCTACCACTTCAAGGAAGATGTGGAAGGCTACCTCAAGAGCAATGAGCATACGCAGCTCTGGCTTTGGGACGTTGCCACGCACAAGCTCGACAAGCTCACCACCGATACAAAGTTCGACGAGAGCAACGCGGTGTGGTCGCCGGATGGAACGCACATCGCCTACGTCAGCAATCACGATCCCGACCCGGATCGCTCCATCAACACCGATGTTTTTGTCGTGGAGGCAAAGCCGAATTCGACGCCAAAGCAGCTGACGACGTTTGACGGGCCCGACGGCGGGCGGATTTCCTGGAGCCCGGACAGCAAGTGGATCGCCTTCACCGAGGGCGACGAGCTGAAGCTGTGGCAATACAGCCAGGAGAAGCTGGGGATCGTCGCGGCGGATGGCGGCTCGGCTCCGCGCATTCTCACCACGGCTCTGGATCGCTCGGTTTCTTCACCTTTGTTTTCGGTGGATGGGCAATCCATTGCAGTGCTGGTGGAGGACGACCGCAACGTATATCCCGCGGCGGTCGACGTCGCCACCGGGCAGGTGCACCGCATCATCGGCGATCCAGGCACAGCAACGGGCATCAACGCCTATGCCGGGCATACGGCGTTGGTGTGGACCACGGACTCGCAACCCGGTGAAGTCTACGCGCTTGACAACGGCAGCCTGCGCAAGCTCACCCACCACAATGACGAAGTGGTCGCCAGCCTCAAGCTCGCTGAAACTCGGGAGGTCACCGCAACTTCGAAAGACGGCACCGAAGTGCACGGTCTGCTCACGCTGCCCCCGGGCGCGCAAGCTAGCACAAAGTATCCGATGCTGCTCTACATCCACGGCGGACCGAACGGGCAGGACGATCACGGATTCAACCTGCATCGGCAGCTCTTTGCCGCGCACGGTTACGCGGAGCTCAACGTGAATTACCGCGGCGGCTCAGGGCGCGGGAATGCTTACCAGAAAATCATCGCCGCCGACTGGGGCCATTATGAAGTGGCGGACCTGCTGGCGACGGTGGACGAAGTTGTGAAGGAGGGCCTGGTCGATCCCGACAAGATGGGGGTGGGGGGCTGGAGCTATGGCGGCATTCTCACCGACTACACGATCGCGAGCACGACTCGGTTTAAAGCTGCGAGCAGCGGAGCGGGCATGGGGAATCCGGTCGCCCTGTATGGCATCGATGAGTACATCCTGCAATATGACAACGAGCTCGGATCACCGTGGAAGGATCCGCAGAAGTACATCCAGCTTGGCTATCCGTTCTTCCATGCCGACCGGATTCGCACCCCGACGCTGTTCATGGGCGGCGACAGGGATTTCAATGTGCCGCTGAACGGCGGAGAGCAGATGTACCAGGCGCTGAAGAGCCTCAATGTGCCGGCGGAGCTGATTGTCTACCCGGGGCAATTCCACGGGTTCACGCGACCGAGCTTCATCCGCGACCGCTATCAGCGCTGGTTCGACTGGTACGACAAATGGGTGCTGGGAAAAACACCGGCGTCGGCGGCTCCTGCAACGCCAGCGAAAATGTAGCTCCGTTCCGCGGTCGCAGGAAACCAGAGACGACTCTGCCACGCACAATGCAAGTGGGGGAGGGGGAGGGCCGCGCGAAGGGGATCGCTCAGGATTGCACAGACGCAGCAATCACTTGCGATCCACCGAATGTCAGGGGAGGAAGTGCTCCAGAACCGCTTCAGCCGTGCCGGAACGCGTGTGCAGGCTGCGCTGGGGGATACGCTGTCACAGACTTGCGAGGATCGGCCACAAACGCGGGAAATTCCCGGACAGCCCGCTCGCCATGCTGGTACGACGCCCATTGCTCATACTCTTCGTTGACCTGGCCGAGCTGGTACACGGTATTGCCAGTCTCCACCAACCCTCTGGCGTGATCGATGCTCTTAATCACAGAGGTATAGATGACGCCGTTCGGGAGGTTCGTGTGCCCCATCAGATAGCCAGTCAGTCGCTGACCGGGCTCCAGTGCGCGGAAACCATTGAAAATGAGGTTGTCCACGATGGACCAATTTTCGATCTTCGCCGAAAGCTTCTCCATAGCTGGGGGCCTAGGCTTTCCGTCGGCGGCCGCGTTTAGACTTGTGGCGTCCGCAGACTAATGGACTTGCCATGCATAGGGCAATCAGAGGGCCAACCGGTAAAGCGTTTATTAAGAGATGCTTGTTCCAGGAAGGTGGTTGGATTTGCAGGAAATTTTTACCGCATGGTCACCCTTTTATGCGCAATTGTGATGCCATTTTGGCAACGGGAAGGCACTTTCGGTAACCATTTTGTGGTATGACCTGCCCCACTTTTGGGGCAGAAGCAGGCTCGCAGCTCAACCTCGGCACCCCCCCTTGGCGCAAATCACGGTCGTTCTGCCGGCGAGCCCCGAGTGTAGTCTGTTGAACAGGTTTAGCCCGCGCGCCGGATTTCTCCTGTCGCGCCGGTTGCGTCACGATCGAATCCGCACGCGGGCGCTCTTCGAAAACGAACCCGCGGGAAGGCACGAGCTTCGTGGAACTCTACCAGCGACTTCCGCCCGAAGCTGTCAAGATCGTTCTGGTCCTCTTCCTTTCCTTCCTCATCGGTCTGGAGCGGGAAGATCATAAAGCCCAGGGAACCTCGTATTCCTTCGGAGGCGTGCGCACGTTCCCGCTGATCGGCCTGATCGGCTACTCCATCGCGCTTCTCTCCGGTACGCAACTGCTGCCGCTGACCATCGGATTCCTGGTGGTCGCGGGATTCATGCTCTTGTCCTACTGGCACAAGCTCTCCACGTCGCAAACGCCCGGCGTCACTTCAGAAATGTCCGGACTGGCGACCTTCCTGGTAGGAGCGCTGGTCTGCTACGGGCATTTCTGGATTGCAACCACGCTGAGCGTCGCCAGCCTGATGTTGCTCGATCTCAAGACCGCGCTCGAGAAGCTGGCCGTGCGCGTCGCTCCGCGGGAGATTCTTACTTTCGCCAAGTTCCTGCTGCTCACCGGGGTCATTCTTCCTGTCCTCCCGAGGCAGGAGTTCACGCGTTTCCACATCAACCCCTTTAAGACCTGGCTCGTCGTCGTTGCCATCAGCACCATCTCCTACGGCAGTTATCTGCTGCAGAAGGTCACGAAGGGGCAGGGCGGAGTGGTCCTCTCGGCTTTGCTGGGCGGTGCTTATTCATCGACCGTCACCACCGTCGTGATAGCGCGCAGAGCGAGGCAGGAACAGCATCCCCATCTGTTCGCCGGCGGCATTCTCATCGCTTCGGGAGTGATGTACCTGCGGCTCGCCGTGCTGCTCTCCCTCTTCAACCGGCATCTCCTTTCGCTTCTCGCACTTCCTTTTCTGGTTTTGGCGGTTCTCGCGGTGGGGGTTGGCTGGATCTGGACCCGCCGCGCGGAACCGGACGCGGACGCGGTGGAGAGGAAATTCGAACCCAAAAATCCTCTCGAGTTGGGCGCAGCTTTTCTTTTTGCAGCGCTGTTCCTCGCCATGCTGGTCGCCACACAACTGGCCGTTACCTACCTGGGCAGGGCTGGCGTCGATTCTCTGGCCGCCCTTATGGGTGTAACCGACGTCGATCCCTTCATCATGGGGATGACGCAGGCCGCTGGAACGCTAACACCGCTCGGGGTTGCGGCGGGCGCCGTTCTGATTGCCGCTGCCAGCAACAATCTCATCAAGGGGATTTACGCCTGGAGCCTCGCCGACCGGAAGACAGGCAGGCAGAGCTTCGCGTTCCTTGCGGCTCTGGCTGCCCTCGGCCTCGTTCCGCTGTTTTGGCTTGGATGGTGAACGCCGCGCTGAGCGGCGCGCTCCAGGCGGCGTGCCCCAGGATGGACCGATCACTCTGGAAGGAATTGGATGGCGGAGGGAGAGGGATTCGAACCCCCGGTACCCTTGCGGGTACAGCGGTTTTCAAGACCGCCTGTTTCAACCGCTCACACATCCCTCCGCGGGCGATTGTTACCTTCATGGTACGCGAGCGCGGCAATTCGATTCATTCGTAACCGCCGCGGATTGATCCTTGACGCCGCCTCCGCCACCTTCCTAGAATGACCCAGTCTGTCGGCTACCGCCGGGTGGCCGCAGTCCCCTTCCCCCGAACAGATTCTCCTTCGACGTCGATCCTGGCGCTCGTTCGCTGCGCGCGGGACGAAAAACAGGTGCCTTCATGAAGAGCCGTTGGTTCTTTGCGCCCCTCCTCTGCGTGACCGTGGCCATCGCGGTCGTTGCGATCTTCAGTGCGATGGAACGGCAAGCCATTCGGGCGCAGAGGGAAAACCTGATGGCTGCTTCGCTGCAGTATCCGAAATTCACGCTCGCCCAGCACATGGCGGTGCTGCGCGCGCACCAGGCGCAAAGGAACCCGAAGTGGCAGGATCTGTCGCTGGCCGAGGTGGCACATCGCCTGTTCCAGATGGCGACGTCGTCGGTCGCCAGCGACGAGGCGCCGCTGGCGAACTTCACCGGCAATCTGACGGGAATTAATGTGCCTGGCGGAGACCTGCTGACGATGTTCCGCCAGCCGAACTGCTCGCTGACGGTCGACTGGGCGAGCTTCATGCTGAGCTTCCCATCCGGCACATACACCATCGCCGGCACAACGCCGAATTACGATCAGGTGCTGCACAACGCCGCGGGACTGACGACAACCGGAGGCAAATGGCCGAGCGGATGCGGCGACGCGGTGCTGGGCATCACGTCACGCAAGCTGGCTTTTCTGGGGACGACCAGTAGCAAGGACCTGGTGATCGCCGCGGCTGGGTTTGACTTCAGCACGCAGGAGCAGGTTATTTTCACCTTCGTCGGTCCGGTGACCAGCGACACGGTGAGCATCGGCGTGATTCCGATCTCCGGCGAGTCGCCGACCGGACTGGTGGCCGCGAATCTGACGGGCGCGACGTCGGGGATCAGCGATCTTATCGCTGTCAGCGAATCTTCGGGCACGACAGGCACGGGTTCGATTTCCGTCATTCCGGTCGATGCCACCGGAACCTTTGGATCGCCGACTCAATATAGTTTGCCCGGCACCCAGGGTCTGAGCGCGGTCGTGGACGATTTCAACGGCGACGGCAAGCTGGACATCGTTGCGACCAGCATGACGTTCGTCACCGGCGGATCGATCGACTACGAGCTGACGTATCTGCAGGGCAACGGAGACGGCACCTTCCAGACGCCGGTATCGGTGACGCTGTCTCCGCCAGCAGGCGTGATGGCGGGGCCGTACTACGGGCTGATCTCAGCGGACCTGCTGGCCAACGGTAAGAAGGATCTCGTCACGTCAGCGGGCCTTGTCCTGCTGGGCAACGGCAACGGAACGTTTACCCAATCCACGACGCTGGCCTTTCCCACTCCCACTTCGACTTCGGAATACGGGCCGAACGTGGTGGCGGCCGACTTCAATAACGACGGCAAGCTCGATCTGGCTGAGGACAATGGCGAGTCGATCCAGGTCTATCTGGGCAAAGGCGACGGCACCTTCACGACCGATGGCGGATACGCCGCGATCGACAACACCGGCTATCTGTTCGCGACCGATCTGGACGGCGATGGCAACACCGACCTCTTCAGCGGTCTTGCCCGCGGCGGCGGCTTTGGCGGTGACCAGTTCGAGATGAACCAGGCCTACGCGCTGATGGGCAACGGCGACGGCACGTTCCGTGGCGCGCCCGAGATGCCTTTCGTCTTTACGGGTACTAACCTGACGGATCTGAATGGCGACGGCATTCCGGATGGCGTCGGCGTGGACGCGACCCTCAACAGCTCCAACGTCTCGATGACGTCGTATCTGGGCAAGGCTAATGGCAGCTTCACGGTGGCGCAGACTCTCGCCATCTCTCCGGTCACCATCGGCGGAACCTCGGTCTCCTTCTCCTCGCTCGATTCTTTTGGACTTGGCGATGTCAACGGAGATGGCAAGCCGGATTTGGTGTACCTGCCCACAAGTTTCTACGCCCCTGGCGGCGTGACGGGCTACTTTTTGGCCACCGGCGAAGGCAACGGGAGCTTCAACACGCCGGTGTTTATTACCGCGGCTCCTTTTCTTCCCGCCGGTGCTCCCTCCAATGATTTCGATGACAGCGAAACGCTCAGCAATCTTTTCGTTGCCGACATGAATGGCGACGGCAAGGCAGACCTGGTCTATAACTACTCCGCTGTCGACTATTACCTGAACACGTATGTTCAGGGAATCGCCGTGCAGCTCAGCAACGGCGACGGAACGTTCCAGGCGCCCAAGACCATCCAGACCTACTCGAGCACCACAGCTCCGCCTCCGCTGCAGCCGCTGCTGGTGCAGGTGGCAGCCACCCGAGCCAGCGGCGTTCGCGATGTCTTTGTCCTGCTGGAGAGCCTCAGCAACGGCACCATTACGACGCAGCTGGAGCTCTACCTGGGCAACGGCGACGGAACCTTCGGAGCTGCGACCATGCCGCCGGTTGCGGACAACGTCAATCCCCCCACGTACGGGACGATTGAAGGACAGATCGTGCTGGCCGACATGAACGGCGACGGCAAGCCGGACCTGATCACCCTGGGGTCAACCGCCGATAATGCCCAGGCAGAGCTGGCGATTTCGCTCGGCAATGGAGACGGCACGTTCCAGAAGCCCGCCATTCTGAACTTCGGAGGCGGCAGCAGTCTGGATTACGGCCTGGCCGCTGCCGACTTCAACGGCGACGGCAAAGTCGACGTGGCGGTGACTGGGTTCAACCCTCCCGTCGATACCGGAATCTTTCTCGGCAACGGCGACGGAACGGTGCAGACGTTCAACGCGAGCAACGGACTCGTGGAGCCTTCTGAAGCCATCGACCTGGTCCTGTTTGGAGCCTCGCAGGCCATCGACTTCAACGGCGATGGGAAACCGGACCTGGTCGGCGGTCAGGGAATTCTGCTGAATCTCGGCGCTACGAGCACGCTGCTGCCGACCACCACTTCGCTTAATTCCTCAGCCACAAATGTCTCGTTCGGGACGAGCCTGACGCTGACGGCAACCGTGACGGGCACGCCGACTCCGACCGGCTCCGTCACTTTCTATGACGGCGCCAACACTCTCGGCACCGGAACGCTGAACGCCTCCGGCGTTGCGACGTACACGACAACCACGCTGAGCGTCGGCGTGCATTCCCTTACAGCGTCGTTCCCTGCCAGCTCCACTTATTCCGGCAGCACTTCAGGCGCGGTGAACGTGACCGTGACCACGCCGACGCTCATCGCAACCACCAGCACTCTGGCCGCATCTTCGACGACCGTCAACAGCGGAGCCAGCGTCACGCTCACCGATACGGTGGCGCCGAACTCGGGCACCGGCACGCCAACCGGCATGGTGAACTTCATCAGCGGCGGCGTGACCCTGGCGTCGAACGTCGCTCTCACCAACGGTGCAGCGACGTATGTGACCTCCAGCCTCCCGCTGGGCGCGAATACGATCATTGCGATCTATGCGGGAAGCTCGTCTTACTCCGGATCCACTTCGAATTCGATTGTGGTGACCGTGCAGACGGTGCCGCCGACGTTCACCATCGGCGCATCGCCTTCGAGCGCCACCGTGAACGCCGGCCAATCCACGCAGACAACGATCACCGTCTCGCCTGCCGGCGGATTCAATTCGCAGGTGAGCTTTGCCTGCACCGGATTGCCGACTGGCGGTTCGTGCACCTTCAACCCGACAACCGTCACGCCCAACGGAACCATGGCGTCCACCACGATGCTGACCATTGCCACGGCTGCGC
>JBAVUB010000246.1:0-4198 GCA_049696575.1 Acidobacteriaceae bacterium
GGCGAAGGTGAGGGGGTCATGCGCGGTGACGCCGAAAAGCTGCGCGCTCATGAGGCGCGTCAAGCCGAGCGCGAGGACAACGCCTAACGCCACGCCGACGAGAGCCATGGCTGCTCCCTGACGGAGAATGAGGCGGAGAACGTCGCTGCGCTGCGCACCGAGCGCCATGCGGACGCCGATTTCGCGCGTGCGCTCGCCGACCAGATACGAGATGACGCCGTAGATGCCGATGCAGGAGAGCGCAAGGGCGACCGCGGCGAAGAAGGCGAGCAGGATCATCGAGAGGCGGCGCGCGGCAAAGGCGTTTTCGATGACGCCGTGCATGGTTTCGACGGCGTAGATAACTTCGCCGGGATCGACAGCAGACGCTGCGCTGCGAACGGGGCCCATTACCGCGTGGGGATCGTCCTGGGTGCGTATAACGACGGCGACGCCGTCAGCGACCAGCGGCATGAGCTTGGCGGGTAGCTGCATGAAGGGGTAGTAGAACTGCGCCTCAATGGCGGCTTTGGGGTCGTTACCAGGTCCCCACTGGCGAACGTGGCCGACCACGCCGATGATCTCCGCTTCCTTGTCGAATTCTGCGATGTGGATGTGCTGGCCGACGGGGTTTTGATCGCCGAAGTACGCGCGCGCGAAAGCGTCGTCGATGTCGACAACGGTGGGGGCGTCTTCGTTGTCCTGATCAGTGACGAAGCGGCCGCGCTCGAGGGTGATGCCCATGGCGCGCTGAAAGCCGGATTCGACCAGATAGAACATAGCCTGCGGCATGTCATTATCGTTGTCGGGCTTGGGGCGGCCTTCGATCCAGAAGGGCAGTTCCGAATCGTGGATCATGGGGCGCGAGCCAAGGGTGACGGAAACCGCCTGAACACCGGGGATGGCGCGCATGGCCGCATCGAAACGGCGGAGACGGGCACGGGTTTCCGCGGCGGTGGTTTTGGAATTTGCGGGAAGAGAGACGGAGAAGGTGATCGCGTGGCTGGGATCGTAGCCAGGATTGACGCGCCAAAGTGCGGCGAGCGAGCGGAGCATGAGCCCTGCGCCGACGAGGAGGACCAGAGCCATGGCGACTTCGACGGCGACGAAGATCCCCTGCAGGCGGTGACGCGCACCGCTGGCGCCGCGCACGGATTGGCGAAGAATCTGCTGCAAATTGGCGCGCGAGGTTTTGAGAGCGGGGGCGAGGCCGAAGACGATTCCGGCGAGGAGCGACACCGCAAGCGTGAAAAGCAGGACGCGTCCGTCGAGGGAGACTTCGCCCGAGCGCGGGAGCGCGCCGGGAAGGACGTTGATGGTGGCTTTGGTCCCGAAGAAAGCAAGAAGAAAACCAAGCGCGCCGCCCAGCCCAGCAAGGAGCGCGCTTTCGGTGAGGAGCTGGCGGATGATGCGAGTGCGACTGGCGCCGAGCGCCGAGCGAATGGCAAATTCGCCGGATCGCGACATGGAGCGCGCCAGGAGAAGGCTGGCTACGTTGGCGCACGCAATGAGCAGGAGGAAGCCGACCGCGGCCAGCAGCACCAGCAAAAAGGGCTGCACATTCCCGACGATGTCTTCCTTCATGGAATAGAGCGCGATGCCCACGTCCTTGTCCGCTTCGGGATAGGTGACGGCGAGATGGTGGGCGATGGAATCCATGTCGGCGCTGGCCTGCTGCAGGCTGACGCCGGGTTTGAGGCGGCCAACGGCGTACGCACTTTCGTCGACGCGACGATCGCGGAGCGAAGGCTCGCTCCATTGTCCGATCGGCGTGTAGAGGTCGCGATCCACGCCGCGGAACAAGAAGCTGGGAGGGAGAATGCCGACGACGGTGTATTCGGTGCCGTTGAGGTCGATGGATTTTCCGAGAATCGTGGGCGAGCCGCCGTAACGCCGATGCCAGAAGCCGTCGCTCAGCAGGGCGACGGGCGCCGCGCCTAGTTGATCGTCGTCGGAATTGAAATCGCGGCCAAGTGCGGGATGAACGCCAAGCGTGCGGAAAAAATCCGCGGAGATCATGAAGCCGTTGATGCGCTCGGGCTGCGAGGTGCCGGTGAGGTTGTAATCCTCATGCCGGTACATGGCAATGGAGGAGAAGGCTTTGTTCTGGCGCTGCCAGTCGAGGAAGTTGAGATAGCTGATGGGGGCCTTGTCCTGACCGGCATTTTTTTCGTCGATGGCGACGAGCTGGCTGGAGTGCGGGTAGGGCAACGGATTGAGGAGCACGCCGTTGACGACCGAAAAAAGAGCGGTATTGGCGCCGATGCCGAGGGCCAGGGTGAGGATGGCGATGATGGTGAACCCGGGCGACTTGAGAAGCATGCGGACGGCGAAGCGAAGGTCCTCGAACAGGGTGGTCATCGTGTTCCTCGGCGGTTGGGACCGCTGCAACTTTTTCGCCGGAGTGCGGGATGTGGTGCATCGAAAAGGCGCGTCCGGCATTGCGGGGATTCGCCAGTTTGGCGGGATCGCGGTGCGAAGTCAATAGCCAGTGTTTGCGGAGGGTTTGGGTGGTCCGGCGACTTGGTTTTGGAGGCTGGGTGTGGAGGTGGGCTGACCGATACCCACTCCAAAGGGCAGGATGCGGCTTGGCCTCATCAAGCAACTGCCTTATTTTGTGCTGTTTAGGTATTAACAACGATTGACATAGATACGCTCATATTTTATGCATCGATTAGGCTATAGTTGCATCAGATGGTTGTGCGGCTGTCCCCTACGGGCCAGCCCTCAACCCCCAAATTCTGATGCAGGAGAATTCGTATGGCAATTACTCGTTGGGACCCGTTTCGTGATGTGCTGTCGCTGCAGAACCGCTTGAACTCGCTCTTCCAGGAGTACAACCGCGGTGAGGGCGATGCGTTGTCGACCGCGGCGTTTGTGCCGCCCGTCGATGTGTATGAGGATGAGCACAAGATCGTGCTGAAGCTGGAAGTGCCGGGCATGAAAGAGAGCGACCTCGACATTCAGCTCGAAAACAATGTTCTGACCTTGAAGGGCGAGCGCAAGTTCGAGAAGGAAGAGAAGGAAGAGAACTTCCACCGGATCGAGCGGCGCTATGGCAGCTTCTATCGTTCGTTCACGATCCCGAACACCGTGAACCCGGAGAGCGTGAAGGCAAGCTATGAGGCCGGCGTGCTCAAGGTGGAGCTGGACAAGCGGGCCGAAGCGAAGCCGAAGCAGATCAAGGTGGAAGTCGGTGGCCCGAAGCAGGTGGAAGCCGGCAAGAGGGACGTGAAGACAGCGGCGTAAGCGCTGTGGCTGCGCTTTGCAATCCACTGGCGAAAACGCGCAATATCGTGCGGGGGGGAGATGTCTTCCTCCCGCATCATTTTATGAAGTGAGTGGACGGAATTATGGCGATACGGTGGGAAAAATTTACGGTGAAGTCGCAGGAGGCGGTGCAGAACGCCAGCCAGTTGGCCGCGGAGAACGGGAATCCGGAGATTCTGCCGCTGCACCTGCTGGCGGTGCTGCTGGCGGATAAAGAGGGCGTGATTCCTGCCGTCCTCGACAAGATTGGCGTGCCGACGCAACAGCTGGAAGCGAAGGCGCTGGAAGCGGTGGCACAGCTACCTAAGGTGAGCGGGGCGTCGGCGCAGCCAGGCGCGTCGAATGCGCTGAATCAGGTGTTCGATCAGGCCTTCAAAGAGGCGGAGAATTTCAAGGACGATTACGTTTCGACCGAGCACCTGCTGCTGGCGCTGACCAGCCGCAAGAATGACGGGGCGCAGCTGCTGCTGGCGTCGCTGGGAGCGACGCACGATGCGGTGCTGAAGAGCCTGGCCACGGTACGCGGGAGTCAACGGGTGACCGATCAGAATCCGGAAGCGAAATTCCAGGCGCTGGAAAAATATGCTAAGGATCTGACCGAACTGGCGCGGCGCGGCAAGCTGGATCCGGTGATTGGGCGCGACGAGGAAATCCGGCGCGTGATCCAGGTGCTCTCGCGGCGGACGAAGAACAATCCCGTGCTGATCGGCGAGCCAGGCGTGGGCAAAACGGCGATCGTGGAAGGCCTGGCGCGGCGGATTGTCCACGGCGACGTGCCGGACATCCTGCGCGACAAGCGGGTGATCTCGCTCGACCTGGGATCGATGCTCGCCGGCGCGAAGTATCGCGGCGAGTTTGAGGATCGGCTCAAGGCGGTCCTGAAAGAGATTGAGGAGTCGAATGGGCAGATCGTCCTGTTCATCGACGAGCTGCACACGCTGGTTGGCGC
>JBAVUB010000247.1:0-2488 GCA_049696575.1 Acidobacteriaceae bacterium
AGCGATCTGGTGTTCATCGACGCTCCGGGAACGGGTTTCAGCCGCACGTTCGGGAAGGAGCGCGGCAAGGCGTTCTACGGGATCGACCAGGACGGACAGGCATTCAACCGTTTCATTCGGAAATTCCTGACGAAGTATGACCGCTGGAATTCGCCGAAGTATCTTTTTGGTGAGAGCTATGGGACGCCGCGCTCGGCGGTGCTGACGGCCGATCTGCAGGGCGTGGATCTGAACGGGGTGATTTTGCTGTCGCAGATTTTGAGCTTCGATAATTCGATCGACGACCCGACGCGGAATCCTGGAGTGGATCAGGCCTATGCGCTGGGACTGCCGACTTTCGCTGCGACTGCATGGTACTTTCATAAGCTGCCGAATCCGCCGGCGGCGCTGCGGCCGTTTTTGGATGAGGTCGAGAAGTATGCGCTGGGTGATTACATGGCGGCGCTGCTGAAGGGCAGCGAACTTTCAGACGCCGACAAGCAGGCTGTGGCGGAGAAGTTGCACGGTTATACGGGGCTGCCGGTGGACTACCTGATGCGGGCGAATCTGCGGGTGAATGGCGGCGAGTTTTCCAAGGAATTGAAGCTCGATGACAACACGACGATCGGGCGGCTCGATACACGCTATCAGGGGCCGGATGTGGATCCGCTGAGCGAAGGGGCGGAATACGATCCGCAGAGCGACGCGATCACGTCGGGTTGGCTGGCGGCGATCAATGGATACCTGCGGAATGACCTGAAGTACGGGATGCAGGAAACGTATTTCCCCAGTGGGCGCATGGGCGGAGACTTCAACTGGGACATGCATCACAACGCGCCGGGTTTTGGGCGCGGGTTTGGCGGCGACTGGAGCGGGCCGAACGTGATGCCCGATCTTGCATATCGGATGAAGATGAATCCGAAGATGAAGGTGTTTCTGGCGGGCGGATATTTCGATCTGGCGACGCCGTTTTTTGAGGGTGAGTTCGAGATGCATCATCTGCCGATGCCGAACAAGCTGCAGTCGAACATCAGCTATCACTATTACGAGGCCGGGCACATGATCTACGTGAAGGAAGATGTGCTGAAGCAGTTCCACTCGGATGTGGAGGCTTTTGTTCACGCGACAGAGAGCGGGCAGTAAAGGTCCGGCGTCCGGACTGAAGATCGAGAGGCTTCAGTGCAGGACGAAATTATAGGAAATCTGGGTGTGGACCCGGACGGGGCGGCCGTTGACGAGGTGAGGCTTGTAGCGGTTGGTTCTGGCGGCAGCGAGGGCGGCGGCCTGGAGCAGGTTCGGGCCGCTGACCACATGAACCTCCTGGACGGTTCCGGTTTTGGAAATGATGGCGTCCAGCACGACGATTCCGTGGGCCTGGGCGAGTTTGGCGAGAGGAGGAACCTGGGGCGTATCGCCGAAGATTTCCAGGGCCTTGGCATCGTCGAGGGAGAGGTCGACGATCGGGTCGGCGACGGGCGATGGGGTTGGCGCTGTCGGTGGCGGCGTGGGTTTTGGGATGGTGGCGGAGGCGGGCTTCGGAGTTGGGGTGGTGACGGATGGCGTTGATTCGGCGGTCGGCGTTGGGGTTGGGGTGGAGGGAGTTGGGATTGGTTCTGTCGAGGCGGTTGGCGATTGGTTGCTGGCCGGTTGGTTGAGGGAGTGGACGATGATGAGGACGAGGACGAGTCCGATTACGAGCGGGACGACGATGGCGAGGATATTGATGTAGCGGCGCAAGCCGGTGGGCTTCGAGTCGTCGGCGTGGGTTTCGAAGGCTCGGGTGGATTCGGGTTTGCGGGGCGGGTAGGGCATGGGAGGCGGCTATTTTACCGGATTCGCAGGGCGGTCGAGGGCTTGGCGTTTCCGGTTCTTAAGTCATGGGAATGGACCCCCCACCCCCCTCCCCCCCTCCCCCGGGTGTGTGGCAACCGATTGATTCTGCGGGGGCGTTTGGTACTGCGAGTTGGGTATTACCCTCAAAGCAGCGTTCAGCGTTCAGCGTTCAGCGTTCGGCGATCAGAAACCCCATCCTACCCTCACCCCCCTCCCCGGTTCTGACAATAGAAAAGCCCTGCGGCGGGAAGCCGGCAGAGCTGCACTTTTCCACTCTCGGAACTGCAAAGGGAGAAAGCCCTAAAAGAAAAGGACCGTCGCTGTGACGGTCTTTTCCCAACTGTATTGATAGTTTCAGGCGCGGGGCGAGAGTGCAAGGAGAATCGGAGGGTGCGGGGGTACGAAGGTACTGCAATATACTGGAGGTATGGCGAAGTCGTCGAAGCGGAAAACCACAGTGGGGTATGTGATCGGCGATGCGAATTTCGCGGCGATCACGGCTGTGGAGGGGCTGAAGTTGAGCCCGGAGGGCGAGAAGAGGCTGAAGCGAGCACGGTCGATGAGCCCCGCGAAGCGCCGCGCGGTGACGATAGCCGCCTACAAGGCCGTCCGGGAGCGTTGATGGCTGGGGGCTACGGGGCCTTCGACGATCCGTATCTTTATCCGGGAACCTCTG
>JBAVUB010000248.1:0-4732 GCA_049696575.1 Acidobacteriaceae bacterium
GATGAGGACGGGCGAGGAGACACCCTGGGAGCGGAGGCGCTGGATCAGCTCCAGGCCGTCGATGTCGGGGAGGGTGAGGTCGACGACCAACGCGTCGTGAATGCCCTCGAGGGCGAGGCGCTCGGCTTCGGCTGCGTGCCCGCAAGCGTCGACGCGAAAGCCCGATTCGGCGAGCGCGCGGGTGAGGAACTCGCGAATGGTGGTGTCATCTTCGACGACGAGCAACCGCATGGGGTTCCGTTCGTTCTTCGTTGAGATTGGTGCTGCCCGCGGCGCGAGCGCCAGTGCGATTTCGAGTCGAGCGGGTGAGAGTGCAGGCTACCTTTCAGATTACTCCGGCATCGAAGCGAGCACGGCGGCAGGATTACAAAGCGTTCATGCAGGGATTTTCTGATGCGGTGATTGGGCGCTGACAGGTCGAGGGAGTGAGCCCCACCAGGGAACGTGCAAGGGTTCGAGAGGAATCAGGGCCGTCATCCCCTGAAGGTGGGGGAGAGGCACGATCGGGAGCGACGGCCATCGTATAGTGAATGTCGTGTTGCGACGGATTCCGCGGGGACCCATAACCCGTGGGAATCAAGGCGGAGTCGATCGGAAGCACTCCCCACCGCAGCGGGTCGTGGATCGTTTTCAGTTTCATTCAATACGGAGCGTACGTTGAAATCTCCGCAGTCGGGCCGCAAGGTGGCGGCGCTGGTCTTTTTTGTACTGGCGAACTGGGGCGTGGCGCGCCCGGACACGCCTTCGTCCTTGAAGCAGGCTGCGAATCCGGCCAGTCCGAAGCAGCTGAAGTCGCTTTCGCTGGAACAGCTGGGCAAGATTGAGGTGGTGACGGAGACGAAGGAACCGACGGAGGTGTGGAATACGCCAGCAGCGATTTTTGTGCTGACAGGGGACGAGGTCCGGCGGTCGGGGGTGACGAATATTCCGGATGCGCTGCGGCTGGTTCCGGGAGTGAACGTGGCTCGGGTGAGCGGGGACCGGAACTGGGTGGTAGCGATACGCGGGCTGGGCGACCAGTATTCGAAGTATGTGCTGGTGCTGATCGATGGGCGGAGCGTGTACACGCCGTTGTTCGGCGGGGTGTTCTGGACGATCGACAACGTGATGCTGGAAGACATCGACCGGATCGAGGTGATTCGCGGACCGGGCGGGACGATTTGGGGCACGGACGCGGTGAACGGGATCATCAACATCATTACGAAGTCCGCGAAAGATTCGCAGGGACTGCTGGCGTCGGCGGGCGGGGGCAGCGTGGACGAGGACACGGAGGATCTGCGCTTAGGGAGCCGGAGCCACGGGTTCGATTTTCGCGTGGACGGGTTTGGGTTTGTGCGCGGAGCGGAATACCACCAGATCGGCCAGCCCAACTATGACTGGTCGCGGGTTGGACAGGCAGGATTCCGCAGTGACAGAGTGAGCGGCCGCGACAATATTACGTTGCAGGGGGACGCGTACATCGGGCATCTGGGAGATATCCAGACGCTGTCGACGTTCACGCCGCCGGCGACATTCAATTCGTACAAGTCGACGAATGTGGTTGGAGGGAACCTGCTGGGGCGGTGGCGGCGCGATTTGCCGGGCAAGGCGGATCTGTATCTGCAGGCATTCTGGGCGCACGATTATCGCGAGGGGCCGAATTTCGGGGAAACGCGGGACACCTTCGACATTGATTTTCTGCACCGGACGCCGGCGACGGCGTGGCAGCAATTCACCTATGGCGTGGGCGCGCGATGGAGTCCCAGCACGACGCAGCAGACCATCCCTACGGACAATTTCGTTCCGGCGTCGGAGACGGAGAGCATTTACAGCGGATTCCTGCAGGAAGAACTGCGCTTCGTACCGGACAAGCTGGGGCTGACTCTGGGATCGAAGCTGGAGCACAACAGCTATACGGGCTTTGAGTATGAGCCGAGCGGGCGGTTGTTGTTCACGCCGCGCGCGGATCAGTCGTTGTGGGCGTCGGTTTCGCGGGCGGTGCGGATTCCGGATCGCGTGGATGAAAACATCGACGTCGATGTGTATGTAGCGCCGGTGTGGGGCGAGATTATCGGCAACACGCATCTGCGTGCGGAACGGCTGGTGGCGTATGAGGGTGGCTATCGGGGCTTGATGGGAAAGCGCGTGTACTTTACAGCGGCGGGATTTCACAACGTCTATGACGACCTGATCGCACAGGGGCCGCCGTTTCTGGGAACGGCGACAAGCCCGCCGTTTCCGCCGGGGTCGTTGCTGATCGGATTCCAGTATCAGAACGGGATCAAAGGGACAACGGATGGATTTGAGCTGGCTCCGGAGTGGCAGGCGGCTTCGTGGTGGAGATTCAAGGCGGCGTATTCGTACCTGCACGTGAACCTGGTGGATGCGCCGGGATTCCTTTATCCGCTGACCGTGACGACGCTGCATGGATCGAGCCCGAACAGCCAGGTGGTGGCGCGGTCGCTGATTGATTTGCCTGCGCATCTGGAGTTCGATCAGACCTTTCGCTACATCGGGGCGCTGCCCGCGCAGGGCGTGCCGGCTTATGAAACGGCAGACGTGCGATTCGGGCGGCATTTGTCGCCGGGGTTGGATCTGTCGGTGGTGGGGCAGAATCTGCTCCAGCCGCATCATGCGGAGTTCGGCATCAGCCCGGGCCCCAACGTGGGGATCAAGCGCGGCGTTTACGCGAAGCTGGTGTGGACTTCGAAGTAACTTCCACCACAGAGAACACGGAGAACACAGAGCTTTTTATCGAGCCAGCTTTTCGGCGGCTTCGACGGTGTGGGCGATGAGGGTGGCGATGGTCATGGGGCCGACTCCGCCGGGGACGGGGGTGTAGGCGGAGCAGCGGTCGATGACGGCGGAGAGCTGGATGTCTCCGACACCGCCGGGGTGATAGCCGGCATCGACGACGACGGCGTTGTCCCGGATCCAGTCGGCGCGGATGAATTCGGGTTTGCCGACGGCGCCGATGACGATCTCGGCGCGGTGGACGACTTCGGGGAGATTCCTGGTGCGGGAGTGGCAGATGGTGACGGTGGCGTTGGCGGCGAGCAGCATCATGGCCATCGGGCGGCCGAGGATGGGGCTGCGGCCGACGACGACGGCTTCGCGGCCTTCGATGGGAATTTGGTAGCGGCGGAGAAGGCGCATGATGCCGGCGGGTGTGGCGGAGCCGTAGGCGGGCTCGTCCATGGCCATGCGGCCGAAACCGTGGGCGGTGACGCCGTCGACATCTTTATCGAGGGCGATGCGGTCGAAGCAGGCTCGTTCGTCGATTTGTTTGGGAACGGGATGCTGGAGGAGGATGCCGCGGACACGGGGGTTGGCGTTGAGGCTGTCGATGGCGGCGAGGAGTTCGTCGGTGGTGGTGGTGGCGGGTAGCGCGATGCTGAGGGATTCCATGCCGACGCGGCGGCAGGCGTTGCCTTTCATGCGGACGTAGGTGGCGGAGGCGGGATCGTCGCCGACCAGGATGGTGGCGAGGATGGGCGGGTCCTGGAGATTGAGGCGGGCGACGCGGGTGGTGAGTTCGGCTTCGAGTTCTTTGGAGTAAGCTTTGCCGTCGAGAACGATCGGGGGCATGGGAACAGGGTACAGGGTGTGGATGCACCCGAGGAACTTAGCACGCGGAGAGGAAACACGAGGTCCTTCGCTTCGCTCAGGATGACAGATCTAAATGGTGCGGATGACGCGGGCTGGCAGGAAGATGATGGCGCCGATGAGTTCGAGGACTCCGCCGACGGCGATGCCGAGGATGCGGAAGGGAATCAGGAGCAGCCAGACGATGGGGTAGGCGACGAGGGCGAGCAGAGCGAGGGGCCAGCAGAGGACGAAGAGAATGCAGAAGAGCAGGAATTTTGCCATGGCGGAATCTCGATTCGTGGTCGAGCGCCGGGGCTGGTTTGCGGCGAGGCGTTCGCGTGAACATTTCATAGTACGCGGCTGGAGTGCGGAGAGTTCCCAACTGCGCCGGGGACCGGGGACCGGGCTCCGGTCCCCGGGACGGTTGCGTCCTGCACGAAAGTACTGCGTGGGGGGGCCCCCCTTCCCCCTCTTACCCCTGGCGATGTGCATGTATTTGATTCCATGGGGCCACGTTTTTTCGAGCGAGGGCCACGCATTTGATTTTGCAATAGGTTGCGGCTTTCTATTGTGTTTTCAAATGCGTACGTTGTGGCTCGGGAAGAGGTGGCGGCTAAGTATTTGGATCCAAAGTAGAAGTCGTCAACGCATTTGATTCGAAAATACTTACGTGAGTGATGGGCGACGGCTGGCGAAGGGCGAGTGAGAAACGGGCGAGAAGCGAGTGAAAGGCGAGGGATCGGGCGGCTGGCGGAAGAGCCGTTGGCGAAGAGACCGGCTGCTGGTTGCGTTGGGTTGGGCATCGATGGTTGCATGGCGGGTCTCCTCTCCAAAACAGAAAAGCCTGCCGGGATGGGCAGGCTTTTTCTCTTTTTCTACTCTAAGTTCAGAATATCACATTGGAGGGGGTAAAGCCGCCAAATATGATTGGCTGTAAGTGGCGTGTTATCACGGAAAGTTACTTTGGGTAAGTGGTGGAAACTTGACAAGAAAGGCAGAGGGGCCGGTTTTGGGGATGGAAGGCGGGTTTGGTTGGCAAGACGTGGGGGCGCGGTGCTCTGACGATCGAACGGAAAGGGCGGGGTGTTCGGTCGCGGCGGCGTGCCAGAGCGGGCACGCTCCAGAGACCGAACAGCTTGCGGAAAAAGTCGCCGCGAACGACGAA
>JBAVUB010000249.1:0-2553 GCA_049696575.1 Acidobacteriaceae bacterium
GCGCCGATCAGGTGGCCGTCGCCGTTGCCGGGCCGATGGATGTGTTCATCCGCCTGGCGCGGCCGGTGGTGCGGCTGATGAACCGCTCGGCTGCACTGGTGCTGCGCCTGTTTCGCGCCCCGTTCACGACGGAAGGCGCGGTCCACTCGCCGGAAGAGCTGAAGCTGATCGCAACGGCGGCGCGCCGGATGGGCATGCTGCCGGAGTACCAGGAGGCTCTGATTCATCGCGCGGTCGAGGTGAACGAAGTGGTGACGCGCGAGATTATGACGCCGCGGCAGAGGATTTTTTCGCTCCCCGCGGACATTCTGATCGAGGACGCAAGCGCGCGCATCGTGGAAGAACAGCATTCGCGGATTCCGGTCTATGACCCAACGCGCGGTGCGGAATTCATCGTCGGGGTGGTGTACTCGAAGGACATCAGCCGGCTGATGCACTTCCGCGCGACGGCCTCGACGCGTTTCTCCACGGCGCCGCTGACCGATCTGCGGCTGAACCAGGTGATGCGGGAAGTGCTGGTGGTGCCGGAGACGAAGCCGGTGCTCGATCTGCTGCATGAGTTCCAGCAGCGGCGGCGGCAAATCGCGATTGTGGTCGATGAATTCGGATCGACGGTCGGGCTGGTGACCGTGGAAGATGCGATTGAGCAGCTGATTGGCGAGGTGGAAGACGAGTTTGACGTGGGCGCTCGGACCGTGCTGGCGACAGCAACGGGCGGAATGGTTCTGGACGGCAGCGTGAGCCTGCGCGATCTGGAGACGCAGATGAACTGGAGCCTGCCGCGCGAGGGCGGGGTGGAAACGCTGGCGGGATTTCTGCTGACGCGGCTGGGGCGGATTCCTAAAGGGGGCGAGTCGATTGAATATGAGGGGCGGCGGCTGACGGTGCTGGAGATGAGCGGACGGCGTATCAGCAAGGTGCGGATCGAGCAGATGGAGCCGGTTGGGGAAAAGGCGCACGGATGAAAGTACGAGGATGAAAAGGCTGCTGCGATCGCTGCTGACGCGGCTGGGCTACACTCTGCCGGTGCTGTGGCTGGTTGTGTCGATTGTGTTTCTGCTGATCCATATTGTGCCAGGCGATCCTGTCGAGCAGATGCTGGGCGAGGGCGCTCGTCCGGCCGACATTTCCGCGCTGCGCCATGCTTATCGGCTCGATTTGCCATTGCACACGCAATATGCGCTGTACTGGCGCGGAGTTTTGCACGGCGATCTGGGGCGATCGATCCGGCTGAACGATTCGGTGACGCATCTGGTGCTGGCGCGGTATCCGTTCACGGTGGAACTGACGGCGGCGGCGCTGTTTCTTGCTTTGCTGCTTGCTATTCCGGCGGGGATCAGCGCGGCTTTGCATCGCGGGCGGGCGCGGGATCACGTATTGAGCGTGGTGAGTTTGCTGGGGCTCTCGTTCCCGTCGTTTGCTTTGGGGCCGATTCTGATTCTGCTGGTTTCGATCAAGCTGGGGTGGTTGCCGGTCTCTGGCGCGGGCGACTTATCACATTTGATTCTGCCGGCGGTGACCATGGGGGGCGCACTGGCGGCGATTCTCACGCGCATGGTGCGGACATCGATGCTGGAGGAACTGGGGCAGGACTATATCCGCACGGCGCGGGCCAAAGGCCTGCCGGAGCGGACCGTGGTCTACAAACACGCGCTGCGCAACGCGATGATTCCGGTGCTGACGCTGATCGGGCTGCAGTTTGGCGCGCTGCTGGCGGGGGCGATTGTCACGGAGACGATCTTCAGCTGGCCGGGGATTGGACGGCTGACGGTTTCGGCTATCTCGAATCGCGATTATCCGCTTCTGCAGGGTTGTATTTTGGCGGTCGGCTTGACCTATGTGCTGGTGAACCTGGCGACGGACGTTTTGTATGTGGTCGTGAATCCACGGATTCGGTCGTAACTGGGATGAGGTTATTTAGATCTATTGTTGCGTGTGCGCTGGTTTCCGTTGTGGCGCCGGGTCTGGGCCAGCGCACTTATTTTGGTTTTGACAAGAATGGTTATCCGGGTGACGATCTTTTGGCCGCCTTGCACCGGACGTTTAGTTACACGGGTTATTGGCTGAATGATCCGCCGGGGATGAGTAACAATCCGTGGGCAGGGAAGCGGGGGGTGGTGCGGGCGGCAGGGTTCGGTTTTTTGGTTTTGTTCAACGGGCGGCTGGATGCTCAGTTGAAGGGGCAGGACGCCGCTGGATTGGGCCGCGATGATGCATCTGCCGCTGTTGCTGCCGCAAAGGGGGAAGGATTTCCTGCGGGTGCGATTATCTTTCTCGATCAGGAAGAAGGCGGCAGTTTGTTGCCGGAGCAGGCGGAGTATATCGGCGCGTGGATTGCTGCGGTGGGTCAGTCAGGATTTAGGGTTGGGGTTTATTGTTCGGGAATTGCCGTGCCTTCGGGTACGAAGATGATGTCGACGGCGCAGGACATCGAGGGCCGGTTTCCGGAGGCCAAGCTTTGGGTGTGGGATGACCGGTGCCCTCCGGCTCCGGGCTGTGCGGTGCCGAAGAGGCTCGATCTGGCAAAGAGTGGGCTCGGAAACGCGCTGGTCT